>JACCYD010001525.1 GCA_013696695.1 Deltaproteobacteria bacterium
GAGCTCGCAAGGGCGAGCGAGGACCGAAATCACCTCACGCCGAGGGAACCCCCATGGGGTGAGAGCGCTGGTTCTGGCGATCGCGATTGCGGCGGTCACGCCCGCTCACGCGCAGCCGGCGAGCTGGGAGATCCGCGTGCCCGAGCGCATCGAGCTCGCGCAGGGTGCGAGCGGCATCGTGCCGATCACGATCTCGGTCGACCGCGGTTTCTCGGTCTCCAAAGACGGCCCGGTGATCATCGATGTCGTGCCCGAGCCCGGGGTGACGATCAAGAAGCGCCGCCTCGGTAGGCCCGATGCCGCCGATCCGGAGGCCGACCTACCGCGGTTCGTGATCCCGGTCCGCGCGGATACCGCGGGCGACCACACGGTGAAGCTGAGGATCCGCCTGTGGCTATGTGGCGGAAAAGTGTGCCGGCCGCTCGACGTGAAGCGTCAGACCACGGTCGCGGTGGCAGCGGCTCCCGCGCCCGCTGATCCGCCAACCCCCTGACGATCCTGGGATAGCCGGCTGACACCGGTAGTTGTCGATGTTTGGGTACAAGTTCCGCCTAGTTGAAAGAGATCGATGTGGGGGGCTCGTGCGTGAAACCAACCCATGGTCACTCGCCAGCGCATCGTCTCGTACGGAATCCCCACTGTCGCCACGGCCACCATCGTCGCCGCCGCCCTGCTGACCACCGGCACCAAGAAGTCGCTGGTCACCCCCGACCCGATGGTGCCGGTCCACGTCATCCCGAGCTACTCGGGCACCGACGGCCATCAGATCGATGTCGTGTTCGCGGTGGATACCACCGGCTCGATGGGTGGCTTGCTCGATGGCGCGAAGCGGACGGTGTGGTCGATCGCGTCGCACATCAAGAAGACGGATCCCGAGGCGAACATCCGGATCGGCCTCGTTGCATACAAGGACGTCGGCGACGAGTACGTGACCAAGCCGTTCATGCTGACGACCGATCTCGATGCCGTGTACGGCGAGCTCGCGTCGTACACCGCGGCCGGTGGCGGCGACACGCCCGAGGATGTCGACGCCGCACTCGACGACACGCTCCACAAGATGCAGTGGCGCAGTGGTGCGAAGAAGCTGGTGTTCGTGGTCGGCGATGCGCCGCCCGCGAGCCGCGGTGAAGTGCCCACCTACGACGTGCTCGCGCGCGAAGCGGCCGAGCGCGGCATCACGATCAACACGATTCGCTGCGGCTTCGATCCCCAGACGCAGCTCGCGTTCTCGCGCATGGCCGAGATCGGTAACGGCGAGTTCTCGACGATCCAGCAGGACGGTGGCGTGCAGCAGGTCGCGACTCCGTTCGACGATCGCCTCGCCGATCTATCGTCGAAGATCGACGACACCGCGATCGCGTATGGCAGCGAGGGCGTGCGCGCTCGCTACGAGGAGAAGATGGCAAAGAACGCGGCAGCGCCGGCGCCTGCGAAGGCCGATCGTGCCGCGTACTACTCGAAGGGCGGCGGGATGAAGCGCGGCGATGACGATCTCGTCGGTGGCTACGCGACTGGCTCGGTGGCGCTCGAGGCCGTTCCCGAGGCCGAGCTGCCCGCCGACCTGCGTGGTCGCGACAAGGGCGAGATCAAGGCCGAGGTCGAGAAGCGCGTCGCGACCCGCCGCGCGCTGCAGAAGCAGGTCGAGGACCTGTCCAAGCAGCGCGACGAGTTCCTCAAGAACAACGCCAACAAGGACGAGGGCGGCTTCGACGCGAAGGTGAAGTCGACGGTCGAGCGCCAGCTCAAGAAGTAAGCCTCACCAACGGGCGGGCCCCGAGGCCGACACCGAGCCCCACCCGTGCTATTCGGTCGCGATGCAGTTCACCGAACTCGGGCTGATTCCTCCGCTCGCCCGTGCCGTCGCCGCGGAGGGTTACACCACGCCGACGCCGATCCAGGAGAAGGCGATCCCGTTCGTGTTATCGGGTCGCGACTTGCTCGGCCTCGCTCAGACCGGAACCGGCAAGACCGCAGCGTTCGCGCTTCCGATCCTCCAGCGGCTCTCCGAGCTCGAGAAGTCCAACAAGCGGCCGAAGCCGATCCGCTGCCTCGTGCTCACGCCCACGCGCGAGCTGGCCTCGCAGATCGCCGAGAGCTTCACCACCTACGGCAAGCACCTCCCGCTGAACAACGCGGTGATCTTCGGTGGCGTCGGGGTCGAGGCGCAGCGCCAGGCCCTGCGCGCCGGCATGGACATCCTGATCGCCACGCCCGGTCGCCTCCTCGACCTCGCAGGGCAGGGGCTCGTCGATCTCAAGCCGCTCGAGGTGTTCGTCCTCGACGAGGCCGATCGCATGCTCGACATGGGCTTCATCCATGACGTCCGCAAGGTGATCGCGCTGCTGCCCCGCGCACGGCAGACGCTGTTCTTCTCCGCGACGATGCCGCGCGAGGCGCAGGAGCTGGCGGATCAGCTGCTCCACGATCCCGAGACGGTCGCGGTCGCACCGCCGGCCACCACCGTCGAGCTGATCGATCAGGAAGTGTTCTTCGTCGAGAAGAACGACAAGCGCGCGCTGCTGGTCGACGTGCTGCACGATGCGAAGATGAGCCGCGTGCTGGTGTTCTCGCGCACCAAGCACGGCGCGAACCGGATCTCCGAGCACCTCGAGAAGGAACGGATCTCCGCCGAGGCGATCCACGGCAACAAGTCGCAGAATGCTCGCGAGCGCGCACTCGCGAACTTCAAGGCGGGCAAGACGCGCGTCCTGGTCGCCACCGACATCGCCGCTCGCGGCATCGACATCGACGACGTCACGCACGTCGTCAACTTCGACGTGCCCGAGGTGCCCGAGACCTACGTGCACCGGATCGGCCGCACCGCGCGCGCCGGCGCATCGGGCATGGCGCTGACGTTCTGCGAGGTCGAAGAGCGCCACGACCTCCGCCAGATCGAGAAGCTGACCCGCCAGCACCTGCCCGTCGTCGAGGGCCATCCGTACGAATCGACGATCCCGATGGACGTCATGCCGATGACCAAGACGCCGAAGCAACAGAACGGTCGCGGCGGTGGACGCGGTGGCGGTGGACGGAGCGGCGGTGGCGGCGGTGGCGGTGGACGGCGCGGCGGTCGGCCCGGCGGCCGGCGCTAGCGTACAACTCGCGCTTGACACTGATACCTAGAGGTCCTATGCATAGGGCCATGAGGCGTGACAAGCCAGAGCCCGGACGGATCACCAAAGATCTGGTCGCGGCGTCGGCCACGCCGCTGGTGCTCTCGATCCTCGCGAAGGGCCACAGCTATGGCTACGCGATCATCCAGGACGTTCGCGAGCTCTCCGGCGGAGCGCTCGAGTGGTCCGAGGGAATGCTGTACCCGGTGCTCCATCGCATGGAGGACCAAGGCCTGATCGAGTCGTTCGAGGAGCGCGGCGACAACAACCGGATCCGGAAGTACTACCGCCTGCGGCCCGACGGCCGTCGCGCACTGGCCGAAGAGCGCCGCCAGTGGGACGTCGTGCATGCGGCACTGACGAAAGCGTGGAAGACCCTATGAAGCCCACCGACCCGACCGAGCTAGCAATCGAAACCTACCGCCACGAGCTCGAGGCCGAGGCTGACCTCGCGCGCGACGATGTCGCCGAGCTCGAGGATCACCTGCGGTCGATGATCACCGATCTCCGCGCCACCGGCGCATCGGCGGAGCACGCCATCGCGCAGGCCCGCGCTCGCCTCGGCGAGCCACGCGTGATCGCGCGCGAACACCTGCGCGTGCGCTCTCCGTTCGGCGCCAAGCTGTCGCGGGTGCGTGCGTGGAGCGCAGCTTCGCTCCTCATCCTCCACGTCGTGCTCGGTACCTTGGCCTATATGGGCCAGTCGATGTACGTCGGCATCTTCGTGCTCGAGATGGCGCTCGCACTCGGCCTCGCGCTCGCAGTCGGGTTCCGGATGACCTGGGCGCGCGCCGTGATCGTCGGCGTCATCGGCTACGCGCTCGTGCACGATGCGATCGCCGCACTCGCGTACGGCGGGCTCGCGATGACACCCGTCGCCTGGATGCTGATCGCACTGCGGCTCGCCATCTTCGCGTTCGTGATGCCGTGGCGGCGCGGTGAGCTCGGGCTCTCCGGCATCGCGCTCGCGTTGCTCGCGGTCGTCTACATGGGTGCGAACTGGGTGCTCGCCTTCGAGATGTACGCGCCGTCCTTCACGCCCGAGATCGGGTTCGCCCATGTCGCGCTGCTGTCGACGCTCGGCGCGGGCATCGGCCTGGTGATGCGCGCGCGGTGGGCGGTGGTGCCGGCTGCGATCGCGGCGTTCTCGCTCGCGATGGCGACCAGCTTGCTGCTCGACATCACGTTCCGGTTCGAAGACGCGGCCACCGTGCGCGCGATGCTGATCGGCACCGTCGTCGCCGGCGCGCTCGCTGCTTCCGCCTGTGCGGTGCTGGGCTGGCGCACCGCGCGCACCACGTTTGGTTCACTGCGCGGCTTCGTCAGTTAACACTACTGCGTTGACGCTTCGGGATCACCTTTCGCCGACTTCGGCGCGATGGCACGGGAAGGCGTTGCGGATTCGGCTCTGAAAGAGGCGACCGTTTGAGGGGGCGTCGACAAGGGCGTCG
>JACCYD010000001.1 GCA_013696695.1 Deltaproteobacteria bacterium
ACGTCAGCGGCGTGCGCAGCTCGTGGGACATCACCTGCGCGAACTCGGCGCGACGGCGCGCGACGTCGGCGGTATCGCCCATGTCGCGCAGCACGACGATCGCACCGACGGGCTGGCCGTCCTCCATCAGCGGCGTGACCACCGAGTGCAGCACGCGATCACCGATCCGGACCTCTTCGCGGACCGGTTGGTTCTCCGTCGCGGCGAGATCGAACGGATAGAACCCGACGACGTCCTTGAGGTACGTCGTGTCGATGTCGAGCTCCAGCTGGATGCCGAGCATCTCGCGCGCCGCGCGATTCACGAACACCGCACCGCTGCGCGTATCGGCGACGAGGGCGCCGTCGGCCATTGCCGACACTGCGGACTGCAGTGCTTCGAGGCCCAGCGGCATGTGAGCGATCATACCCAAATCGCCAGGGGTGCGCTGCTTGCAATGCCGGCTGCTAGTGCGACCGGGTAGGACTCGCCTGGGTCAAAACGACTGATATCCGAGCATCACGGAGTAGGTCTCGAGGGGACCTCCTCTCATTGGCATCCGAAACGAGGTCATCTCGAGTGACAGGCTCGCTCCGCTGTGGCCGCAGGCGCGGGCGTGGGCATCACAGGCCCACACGTGTGCAACGCGTGAATCGCCGCCAACGTGGTGTTCCGCGTGCAGCCGCGAGCGGAACGTCAGTCCGAATCTCGTCGCCGCCAACGGTCTCGATGACCACGACGCGTGGTAGCGGCCTCGCGGTCGCGATGCCGTCCGTTTGGGCCACGACCATCGACTGTGTGTGCGCGGTCGAGAGGCACCGGCGGCGCGTTCCTCACAGTCGCGTGGCTAGGTGTCGATCTGGGGCTCGATCATCGCTGCTACGGTTGCGGACTTTTCGATCGTTCGATCCTTGGTCCCGACCGTCACCGTGACTCGCACCAGGAACTTCTTCGTCTGCGCGTTGTAGCGGCCCTTCACCAGCTTGTCCCAGTTCGGGGTTGCCAGGATGTAGCTGGTCTGCAGGGTCTCGGATGGGCCGACCGCTTCGGTCCACTTGTCGTACTTCTTGCCGTTCCATTTGCTCGGCAGGCGCGAGGCCATCACCTCGAGCAGCTTGCCCTTGTCGTCGAGTAGCTCGACCTTCTTGATCTTGATCGTCGTGGCCTTCGTGGCCGCGTTGGTCTTGAGCAAGAGTTGCATCGATGTCTGTGCACAGTCGTTGTGCCCGGAGCTCCTCGCCGCGTCGAGGTCGGCATCGGGGGCCCGGCGCCGTTCTTGCGCGTCCTTGGCATCGGCGAGCTTGGCCGGGGGTGGTAACGCGTTACCGCAATCATCACCCAGCGTCACCGAGGCGAGCTCGACGACGACCTCGGGCGTCGGCCCGGCATCGCTCGATCCACATGCCGCCAGCGTCACCGTCATCAACACCCTCAACAGTCGTGACATCCGACGAGCCTACCAGGCCGTCAGTGGTCTTGCCGCCGGAACGTACGCTCGAGGGCGGCGTAGAAGCCTCCCTTGGCCACCAGCTCGTCGTGGGTGCCCTGTTCGACCACGATACCCTTGTCCATGACGACGATCAGATCGGCGTTGCGGATCGTCGATAGGCGGTGGGCGATCACCAGCGTCGTGCGATCGCGCATCAGCTCGGCGACGCCGCGCTCGATCAGCTCCTCGGCCTCGGGATCGACATGGGCGGTTGCCTCGTCGAGCACGAGCACGTCGGGATTGCGGAGCAGGGCGCGCGCGAACGCCGCCAGCTGGCGCTCGCCCGCCGAGAAGTTCGAGCCGCGCTCGGCGACCGTGGCATCGAGCCCGTCGCCGCGTCGGGCGAGCGCGCGATCGAGGCCAACGCGGCGGACCGCGTCGTCGATGCGGGCCTCGTCGTAATCCCTGCTGAGCGTGATGTTGTCGCGCAGCGAGCCAGCAAACAGGATGACGTCCTGCGAGACCACCGTGATTCGCTCGCGAAGCTCGGCGAGCGGCAGCGAGCGGATGTCGACGCCGTCGAGCTTGACGTCGCCGCGCTGGTGCTCGTAGAGCCGGGTCAGCAACTTGATCACGGTCGACTTGCCGGAGCCGGTGGCGCCGACCACGGCGACCGTCGCGCCGCGGGGAACCTTGACGTCGACGCCGCGCAGCACCGGCTCGGCGCCGTAGCTGAAGTGAACGCCCGCCATCTCGATCGCGGGTGCCGTCGGATCCGGTGCAGGAGCCACCGTCGCCTTGACGTCGCCGCCGTCCCACTCCTTGGTGTCGAGGAGCTGGAAGATGCGCTCGCTCGCCGCCATCGCGCCCTGCATGACGGCGTACTTGGCCGACAGGTCCTTCACCGGAATGAAGAACCGATTGATGTAGTCGATGAACACGACAACGATGCCGATCATCGCGATCGAGCTCGTGCGGTGCCCCGCCGCGTACCAGATCACGACCGCGATCGCGACCGAGCCGATCGCTTCGACCAGCGCATACATCGAGGCGTCGGCCTTGATCTGGCCGAGGTACGCGTCGCGGTGGCCCGCGTTGATCTCGTCGTACTCCTTCGTCGCGGTCGGGCCGCGGCCGAGCAGCTGGACGACGCGGATGCCGGTCAGGTGCTCCTGCGCGAACGCGTTCATCGCCGCGAGTCGCACGCGGATCTGCCGGAACGATGCGCGCATCAAGCGGCGCGCGTACTCGACGAGCACGATCAGGAACGGCAACGTCGCGAACGTCAGCAGCGCGAGCTGCCAGTCGATGATCAGCATTACCACGATGATCGCGAGCATTTTGATGAAGTCCGCGATCAGCGTGATCGCGCCCTGCGCGAACATCTCGTTGAGGCTCTCGATGTCGTTCGTCATCCGCGTCATCAGTCGACCGACCGGAATGCGGTCGAAGAACGCGGCGCGTTGTGCGAGCACGTGATCGAAGATCGCGATTCGCAGGGCGTGCATCGTGCGCTGCCCGGCCAGCTGCAGAAACCAGGTCTCGCAGAAACCGGTGCCGCCCTGTGCGACCACCAACGAGAGATAGATCGCCGCGTCCACCGGCAGGGCACCGATGTTGTTGCCGAGCATGTGCTCGACCAGCGCGTACCGAAATAACGCCGGCTGCGCGAGCTCGAACGCGATCGTCAGCGGCATGAACAGCGCCCACGCCAGTAGCAGCTTCCAGTGCGGCCGGATGAACGGCCACAGCCGCTTCATCAACGCGACGTCGTACGCCTTGCCGAGCACCACCTCTTCGGGTGCAGCGGGTGCCGTGGAGGGCGGCGTGCGGCCAGGAGCGGGAGCCAGGATCGCCATCAGTGGGCTCCTCGCCGCCCACTGCCTTTCAAGCACTTGACTACCCGTTTCCGGACCGTGACCCCCTGTTTCCGGACCGTGGTTCCGGTAACTGCAAGAAGCTCAGGTTCCAACTCCCGAACTGGCAGCATCAGCTGGCCTCTCGTTGCGCCGTGAGCTCGGTGTCGAGTTGGGTGCGATAGAGCTCGGAGTACAGGCCGCCCTGGGCGAGGAGTTGCGTGTGGGTGCCGCGGGCGACAACCTTGCCCTGATCGAGCACCACGATCTGATCGGCATCCTTGATCGCGGCGATGCGGTGCGAGATCAACACCGCGGTGCGGCCGTGCATCACGGCGCGCAAGTTCTTGAGGATCTTGCGCTCGGTCTCGGCATCGACCGAAGACAGCGAATCGTCGAGGACCAGCAGCCGCGGCGCGGCGGCGAGCGCGCGGGCGAGGGCGACCCGCTGGCGTTGGCCGCCCGACAACGTGATGCCGCGCTCGCCGACGATCGTCGCGAGGCCTTCGGGCATCACCGCGAGATCGCGATCCAGACCGGCCGATTCAGATGCGGCAATCACCTTCGCGTCGTCGCGCAGGTCCTGCTTTTCGGCAGCCGCGCCCATCGCCTCGAGCTCCCTGGCTCGCGCGGCCGGGATCGCCGAGCCGCCGCCATAACCCATCGCGATGTTGTCGGCGATGGTCGTCGAAAATAAGAAAGCTTCCTGCGGTGCATAGCCGATCTGCGAGCGCACCGACTCGAGTGGCAGCGTCGTGACGTCGCGGCCGTCAACAAACACCGTACCCTCGGGAACCTTGATCAGGCGGCACAACGCGTCAACCAGCGTGCTCTTGCCACTGCCGGTGCGGCCGACCACCGCGGTGATCGTGCTGGGCTCCATCGTCAGGTCGATGCCATCGAGCAACTTGCGCTCGCCGATCGCAATCGTGAGCCCTTTGATCTCGACGCGCGCGGGCTTGGCGGTCACCTCGAGGGGAGCTGCGGTGCCAGAGGGGATTTCCGGCTTCTCGTCCTGTAGCTGCACGAGGCGCACCCATGATGCGCGGCCGCGCTGGACGAGCGCGAGCATGAAGCCGAGGGTCAAGGTCGGCCACACCAGGCGCGCGAGGTAGCCGGAGAACGCGACGATCTCACCCTTGCTCATGTCGCCCTGGATCAGCGCGCGACCCCCGAACAAGATCAGGATTGCCATCCCGAGCGCGGCGAGCGAGTTCAGCATCGGCCCGAGCTGGATACGGACCTTCGACGCTTCCATGTTCTGCGCTAGCAGCTTGTGGCTGCGCTCGACGAAGCCTTTACGGCGCACGTCCTCTAGCCCGTAGGTCTTGATCACCTGGATGGCGCCGAGGTCTTCCTGAATGTGTGACGACAGCGCGCCGAGCTCGGCCTGGACGCCGCGCATCGT
Source organism: Deltaproteobacteria bacterium (assembly GCA_013696695.1). Taxonomy (GTDB): domain Bacteria; phylum Myxococcota_A; class Polyangia; order Haliangiales; family Haliangiaceae; genus JABFXX01. The sequence goes on from JACCYD010000001.1 coordinate 4,673, forward strand.
CGAGTAGATCCTCCGGCTCATCGCCTGACCCACGATGTAGATCAGCGGGAACGGCAAGATCGCCCACAGCGTGACGATCGGATCCGTGGCGATCATGACGCCGAGCACGGTGACGAACGCGACGATCGCGTTGATCAGATTGAGGAGGCCGGCACCCCACATCGCGCGCACGGTCTGCACGTCATTGGTGAGTCGCGACATCACGTCGCCCGTCGGATGCGTCCGGTAGTACGCCGGCGACAACGTCATCAGGTGGCCGAACAGGTCGGACCGCAGATCGTACTCGGCTGCGCGTGCGGCATTGAAGATCCAGATCCGCGAGACGATCCGCGTGATCGCAGTGATCACTGCGAACCCGGCGAGCAGGGCGATCAACACGAAAATGTAGTCGTACAGCTCGCGTCTGACCCCACCGCCGGTCATCTGGTCGATCGCGAGCACGATCGGATCCGCATCGGCGCCGGTTGCGTCGATGGCGTCGACGGCGCGTTTCAAGGTCTCGGGGATCCCGAGATAGAACACGTTCGTCAGCAGCAGCATGACGACGCCACGGACCATCGCTCCGCGATACGGCTTCAGGTAACCGAGCGAGCTGCGCGTGGCGGCTTCTTCACTCATGGACTGCGAGGACGGACGCGCCGACATTACCAAGAATAGGCGTACGATCGCGGCGACATGCGTCGTGCAATCGCCTCACTAGCACTCGTGATCTCCTCGTCCAGTGCGCGCGCGGATGAAACGTACGTGCCGCCGGACTTTCTTTCGGTCACGCCACCGCTCCCTAGCTCATTGGACGGGCCAACGACCTGGCGGCTGTCGTTGACAGAAGCCGTGCGCATCGCCGTCCGACAGAACCTCGATGTCGTGCTCGAGCGGCGCGCCGTTGAAGTGACGAAGCTCGCAGGCGACATCGCCGCCGGTGGTTTCGAGCCCACGATCAGCGCCGGCTACAACCACTCCGACGTGCTGTCACCGCCGGCCTCCGCGCAGGAGGGTGGCGCCGACGAGATCTTCAACGCGGTCGACGATGCGTGGCGAATCTCGATCGATCAGCGCCTTCACTCCGCCACCCAGCTGTCTCTCGACTTCAACTCGGGCCGCGCCAAGTCATCGCTCGGTACAGCGGTTCAGCCACTCAACTATCGTTCCGTGCTCTCGCTCAGCGTTATCCAGCCACTGGCGCGCGGGTTCTCGACCGACCTCGCGATCCCCAAGCTCGAGATCCTCCGTGCCACGATCGCGAACGAGCGCGAGCGCCAGCAACTCACGATCACGATCACGGCGCTCGTCGACCGAACCGAGACCGCTTACTGGAACGTACTCCAGACGCTCTACCGCTACGATCTCGCGCAGCGCTCCCAAAAGGCCGCGGACGATCAGCTGCTCCTCACCAACCGCCAGATCACCGCCGGCAACCTGCCATCGTCGGACCGCATCGGCGCCGAGTCGACCGTCGCACAACGCCGCCTCGAGCTCGTCGATGCCGAGCAGTCGATCCAGGCCGCCTTCGATGGCCTGCGTGCTGTGATGAATTTGCCCCGCCCAGAGTGGGCGCGCGCCATCCTGCCCACCGACGTTCCGCGGTTCGCACCGATCGCGAGCTCTGCCGACGCAGCGATCGAGCTCGCCATCAAGCATCGTCCCGAGCTCGCGCAGGCCGGCCTCGACCTCAAGGTCTCGGACCTCACCGCGCGCAAGGCCGACAACGATCGCCTCCCGCAGCTCGACCTTGGCCTCTCCGGCCAGCTGTTCGGTCAGGCGGCCACCTATGGAGGCGCGCTCTCGCAACTGTCCTCCGCGGACGCTCGTGGCTGGGCCGTGTTCGCGAACCTGACGTGGGCACCGCTCCGTCGCGCGACCACCGCCGCCGCCGAGATCGCCAAGATCCAGCAACAGCAAACCCAGCTGCGGCGCGATCAACTCGTCCAGGCCGTCTGGATCGAGGTCCGCGACGCCGTGCGCAACCAGCAAGGCGCCGAGCGCCGCCTCGTCGCCGCTGCGCGCTTCCGCGACCTCGCGGAGAAGTCGCTGGAGATCGAGCAGCGCCGCTTCATCGCCGGCGAGTCGTCGAACATCGTCGTCGCACAGCGTCAGGATGCGCTCGCTGCGGCGCGGCTTGCCGAACTTGATGCGCTTCTCGGCCACCGCCGTGCGGCGACCACGCTGCTCAAGGCAACCGGGCGTCTTCTCGAGGAACGGCGCATCGAGCTCAAGTGACGCTCGTCCCACTTTCCGGACCGCCCACTTTCCGACCGCCCACTTTCCCCCCACTTTTCCGGACCGTGGTTCCATGAGCGCGAAATACCGTGCTGGTTCGTCCATCAGGTCCGCAATAATTCCGGACCGTGGTTCCGAGACGGGGATTGCGAAATACCTTGCGTGTTTCGTCCGCCAGGTCCGCACCAATTCCGTCCGCACCAATTCCGGACCGTGTTTCCGACAGGAGAGTGCGCCCCAGTTCCATTCCGGACCGTGGTTCCGAAACGGGAATGCGCCCAGTTCCAATTCCGGACCGTGGTTCCGAACTCGGGATTGCCGAACTCGGGATTGCCGAACTCGGGATTGCCGAACGCGGGATTGCCGAACGCGGGATTGCCGGACGTGGTCCGCGATCTCGTTCTCGCCCGAGTGGTTCCCACGCAATCGATCCCGAATGCGCGGCAGCCAGAAATCCCCAGCCCGGATTCCGGCGTTGCTCGTACTTCGTGCGTCGATCGACAGCGAGCACACGCCGCTGGGCGCGTGCTCGCCCGTTGTTAGTTAACACTACTGCGTTGACGCTTCGGGATCACCTTTCGCCGACTTCGGCGCGATGGCACGGGAAGGCGTTGCGGATTCGGCTCTGAAAGAGGCGACCGTTTGAGGGGGCGTCGACAAGGGCGTCG
>JACCYD010000060.1 GCA_013696695.1 Deltaproteobacteria bacterium
CGTGCGCCGTCGCCGTCGTACCAGTACTCCTCGCTGCCGACGACCGCGCCGTTGGTCTTCTTCGTCGCGCGACGCAGTTGATCGTTGCCGTCGTACACGAAGTCGACGGACTCGCCGATACACGGTGAGACGTCCGCGCCGTAGCAGCGCGAGACCTGGTTGCCGGCTTCGTCGTACTGGTAGCTCGCGTACGGCTGCGCGTTGGCAATGTCGATCAGCGCGGTGACCCGCTCGGGATCGGCGTCGGCGTACTGATAACTCACGTTGCGTGGCTGGAGCTCGCTGCCGAAAGCCGGTGCGGTCTGCGCGAGGTTCGCGGTCGTGAGGCGGCCGGCGGTGCCGTATCCGTAGCTCGAAGTGAAGTAGCCCGGCGTTGTCGTCTCGTTCGCCGAGGTGATCTGGTGCCGGCGGTCGTAGCCGAACTGGAACTGTTTGCTGCTGGCACCGATCGTGTGGACGAGCGCGGCAGGATTGTCATTGCCGAGGTACGTGAGATCTTGCCGTGCAACCTCGACGGGGCCGGGCCCCTTTTGCACGACTTGACTGGTGACGCGACCGAGCTTGTCGTACGTCCAGTTCGACTCGACGAAGGTCATCGCACCGGTGGTCGTGGACTTGCGCTTGATGACGAGCCCGGCGACGTTTCGGGTCTGGACGCCGATGGTGGTGCTTGGCTGCCCGGAGTTTATGTTGAGGAAGCCGAGCTGGAGCGGGTTGCCCCGCGCGTCGTAGTGGAACTTGCCGAGCGTGTTCTCGCTACTGCCCGGTAGCGCGTCGCCATATCGGATCTCTGTGAGCTTGTTGTCGAAGCTGAATTTCCGGCTGACACTGCGTTCGCCGGCAAGGCCAGCGACGTTGTAGAAGTTGTGCTTGCGAGAACGCTCACCGCCTTGATCGGTGTTCGCCGTCGACCGCGTGATCGTCGGGACGGTGGTGTTCGGCGCGTAAGTGATCCACGCGTACAGCCGCCCCGTCATGTTGCCGCCGTAGTCCCACTGAAGCTTTTCGGTTCGCCCGCCGAACAGCACCTGATCGGCCGCGGACAAGCCGCGCTGGCCGACCAGCTTGGACTTCATGCGGTCGATGTCGTCGTAGACGATCGTTGTCGTGTAGTCCGGATCGGTTACTGGCGGGCTCGGCGAGCCGGGCGCTTGTTGCGAGATCAGATTTCCGTTCTAGTCGTAGCCGTACTTCCAGATTCGCCCGTGGCGCGTGATCTGCGTTCGGTGACCAGCAAAGTCGTGCTGAAGCTGTGTGGTGACATTTTCAGGATCGATGACAGTCGCCATGTTGTCGTCGGGGCCAAACACGTAGTGGGAAATGGCGAAGGTGATCGGGCTCGTCAGCGTTTGCTCGTGGACCTCGATCAGACGCCCGAACGGATCGGTCACGGTCTTGGTGACGCTCGGTGTGCCGCCCGCTACGCCGACGACCTCGGTCACGGTCTTCGAGAGCCCGTCGTAGCTGATGTCGGCGCCGCTTTGATCGATCGCGGCGGCTGCATCGGGACGACGGATCGAGGTCGCTCGACCGAGGCTGTCGAAGCCGTACGCGTAGCTGACAAGGCTCGCGTTGTTCTGCGTCGGATCGGGGACGGTCGCCGTCTGGAGCGTGCCGTCGTTGCGGTACTGGAACAGCGTCACGTGATCCGTGGGCGCTGTGCCATTGACGGACTCGATCCGCCGCAGCGGCCTTCCGTGGCCGTCGAGCTCGGTCTTGACCTGCGTCAACAGCACGGCAGCGTTGGTCGACTGCCGAGTCTGGTGTGTCATCGACGAGGGTGTCGTCGGTGCGACGACGGCATCGAAGTAGCTCGTCAGCTCCATCTGAAAGAGCGTGAACGCGCCACCCTCGACGCTCTGGGTCTCCCAGCGCTCGATGGTGCGACCCAGGCCGTCGATCTTCACGGACTGTTGCTCTTTGAGCACGCTGGTCGGCGTGAGCGGCGGGCAGTTGGTCGTGCAGTCGCGGACGTTGGGCCCGTCGGTGCGCAGCTTCGTGCCGGTGCCATAGTTCCAGAGGTAGTCGCGGCCGTGACCGACCTCGTCGACCTCCGTCGCGACGAACAGCTCGCGCGAATCGTAGGTCAGCACGGTCCTCGTCGTGCTCGCCGCGTTCTGGACCGGCTTCCAGCGCTCGACCACGTTGCCCGTGGTCATGTCGTAGACCGTCTTCGCGATCGCACGATTGGCATCGTTCGTGTCGAACCAGACTTCGTTCGTGAGATTCGCTGCGAACGTGGGGTCCCAGGTTTGATCCGACTTCGCGAACATCGTCATCGCGCCGCCGACACGGTGCTCCTTGGTGAGCGTTCGTGGGCGCACGCGATAGGTCGTCCCGTCGAGGAGCATGTCGAAGGTCCGGATGGTCTGGCGATCGCCGTCCGCCGTGCCGACCTGCTTCTTGAGTAGCGTTCCTGTTTCGAGGGTCAGTAGCTTCTGGCCGCTGATCGGAAAGTCGACCAAGGTCGATTCCGTTCGGGTGTAGCCGGCCGGATTCGCGACGCAGCTCGCCTCGGTCTGACCGTTCGCGCAGGTCAGGCTCTCGGCGATCGTTGGATAAAACGCGGTGACCACGCCACCGAACAGCGTGCGTGCAATCCACGTCGACTTCGAGATCGAGCGAACGTCGGTGGAGCCTTCGGACGGCGCCGGGAGGACCAGCGTCTGCGCGAGGCGGCCACTCCAGTCGGGCGTGTACGAGTATCGCTGCACGGTCTTCATCGAGGTCGGAGAGGTCGCGATCACCTCTTCGAAACCGCGGAACGCGAAGCGGCCTTCGTCGTCGGCTCCATGGCGCGGGTTGCGATAGAAGTAACCCGTGGTCGCGGTTGTCGACGAGAAGTCATCGACGTCGACCACAGACCGCACGACCCACTGCGTACGCGGGGTCGTCTTCGGGCGACCGTCGAACCAGGTCTGCTCGGGATGCTGCTCGACAACGGTCGAGTCATGCATCTGCCCGTACCCGACGGTCACACGAGCCCCGCGGCCGTTATTGATCGACTGCAGCAGGCGCGGTGGAGTCGTGGCCGGCGCGCGCTCGAAGCGATGAAAGCCGCTGTCCTCGTAGGCGACGGACTCGGCGATGCCGTCTCCATCGAGATCGATCAGGTCACTGCGCACTTCCCACACCAGCGGAACTTCGTTGCGCGCTCGGGTCAGGCGTTCGAGGCCGCCGGCATTACCGGGATACGGAACCCCCGAGCCCGCGGCGAACTGGCCACCGAGGTTGAACCTCACGTAGGGCCCTTGTGCACCTGTCCGGACGATGTCGATGCGGCCATCGCCATCGACGTCGACCGTGCGATTTCGCGCCGAGGATTCGCCTTCGAGGATGGTGGTACCCGGGCTCCAGGGACTCGGCGCGGTGATCGAGGTGTCGATGTCGTTCGCGATGACCGCGCCGCTCGTCGTGTAGAGCTCGCCCACCGGTCCCGCATTGGGCATCGGATACATGCCGAATCGAGTACCCTCGTTGAACGCGATATTGACGTTGTCGGCCGCTACGTCGCGGACCCAGTGATCCGGTAGACCGTCGCCGTTTGCGTCGATCAGACCGTGGGAAGACAGCACTTCCCCGGCGGGTCCGGGCTGATTCGAGCTGGTCTTCGAGACGTGGTTGTCGTTGCGATCGCGTGTCGAGAACACGAATCGCTTGCCGGCGAACCCGCCGGAGCCATCGCCGAGCCAGACGTACCACCACCACCAGTTGTCGGGATCTTCGTTGTTCTGCGGCTGCGGGCGAACCACGGCGTCGAGGATTCCGTCCCCATCGAAGTCCGAGATGGTGTGGTCCGCCGAGGTGACCGTCGGACCGGACATGTTCGAATCACCGGTGTCCGACTCGAGCGGCACCGGTTGATACTTGATGATCGGCGTCGACGCGAAGACGCCGTTGCCGGTGTTCTTGTAGATGAACCAGGGGAAAAGGCCTTCGCAGCGCTCGTAGGGCGTGCGCGTGTACGGCGTGTCCGGTGTCTCCGGCGTCTCCTGTGCAGGCGACGTCGCGGCTCTCCGGAGCAGGCGGCTGCAGCTCAGCGAAGGCGCCTGGGTGATGCAGTTGTTCATCGTCGGTCCGCTCTCCGGGACGGCGAGCGGAGTGCCCCAGTTGGTATTGCACGTACCGAGGAACGCGTCGCAGCCACGGCTGGGAGCCGCGCACGCCGCGCTGGTCTCCTTGCACCGATCCAGCAGCGTGCCCGGGCAAGCCGGCCACGGTCCGAAGGGCTCCTGTGGCAGGTCGTAGCCGACTCGATTGCCGCGGGCGATGTCGTAGTGATCGATATCGCCGTGCGCGGCTGCGACGAGATCGACAAGCCCATCGCCGTCCATGTCGAGCCAGCGGTAGGCGAGATACGTGCGGTAGCGAGCCGGTCCGCCACCTCCACCGGGAGGACACTCGGTGCCGCCCGGATAGCAGTACGGTCCCGGGTTATTGGAATCGCCGCTGCTCTGGCAGGCGGTGCCGTTGTGACAGAACGACGCTTGGTCCGAGTTTTCGAATGCCGTGAACTGGCCGTTGAGCGCGCAGCCTTCATTGCTCGACCCAAACGCCGGCGTGTCGGCGAGCAACGATCCAGTGGGCGGAAGGGCCGGGGGATCGAAGATGCCTCGCCACGGAAGTCTCGGCAGCTGAATGGTCGCGAGCAGACCGAACGCCGGCAAGCTCGATCCCGAGCCCGGGCCGAGGTTGCGTTGCCACGAGGCCCGGCACTGCCCGTCGACGCCCGGGGTCGAAATGTTCCTCAACCGGTCCAGTAATCCGTCGCCGTCGAGGTCGATCATCATCGACTCGACGGTCGGCCAGCGATCGTCTCCTGCAGTTCTCCGCTGCCCCCAGCCCAGGTTTTGCGGCCGCGTGTCGAACCAGGGTGTGTTCGTGCCAGCAGAGCTGCTGAGAGCGACCGCAGGATCGCCGTATTGAAACGTCACCGCCGGCAGGGTCACCAGCGGCGAGTCGATCCCCCACGCGCTCTCCTGGATCGATGCGAGCAACCGCACCGGCGCGTGGTTCGCGGCGCAGTTGGTGTCTCCCGTGTAGCCGAGCGTGATGACGCGGGTATGTTCGGGACTGCCAGGCGTTCCAGGTGCGAACGCAGTCGCGGTGATCGACGTCAGCTTGCTCGCCCCGGTGACGATCAGCCGTCCGGTGCGATAGTCGCGATGACCGCCCGCAAAGAAATCATCGGCCTGGTTGCAGGTGGGGCCGTTCTCCCACGCGAACGCGACCTGCGCGAACGGATCTGGCATGTTCGCGTTCGCGTTCGCGTTCTGTCCCCACGTGATCTTCTCGATTCGACACTCGCCGCCGATCGCTGACTGGTACTGATAGGCGACCTCGTTCCCGAGGACGTCCGTGGTTCGCGTCAGCGGCGCGAACCCGTGGGTGATCGTGCAGCCATAGGTCAGCGCCGATTCGCCGAACAGGCTGACCGAGCCGTCGATCGATCGAGCTCGCCACTTCGCGCCCGAGGACAGGCGCTCGTAGCGCGTGTAGCTCGTGTCGCCGCTCGCGATCCTGTACGTCATGATGACGTCGGCGGCGTGAGGCTCGGTGACTGCCACGAGCCTGGACTCTCCGACGAGGAAGCGATCGTCGGCGTTGAGGGCATCGTTGTACGCGAGCTCTGCCGAGCGGGTCGGTAGCCACGACTTCGACGTGTCGTCCCGGATGATGCCCAGTGGCAGCGACCAGCCTGCTGCGATCCCGCCATACACCGGTGCCTGCGACGAATACGTCAGCGCGAGCGAGGGAGCCATGCCGCGCCGGCCCGGCGGTACTTGGATCGGAAAGCTATATTGCAGTGCGCCGGTTTGCGTCGATACCGACGCGTCGCCGCTGCGCAGCTCGGCCGCCTTCGGCGGATCCGCGCCGATCACCGGCGCCGGTTGCGTGAAGATGTCGCCTGGCTCGGCATTCACTCTGCCGGCCTGGAATGCGGTCATGGTCGCAAGAAGCGCCGCCATGCCGCGCACGAACGCGATGCGGGACGAGTTAACACGCACACCCATACTCAGCCTCCCTACTGCTCGAGATCGTCGGGCCAAACCTAGCGAGACGCGCAGGCTGCGGCGGTGAGCCGATCGCCTGCACCGAGCGCGCATTGGACCTGCGACTCCGTGAGCTTGCCGGTGCAGCTCGAGACGAAGCTCTCGCCCAACGCGCTCGTCATCGCACGGCGATGCGCTTCGCGATCGATGCCGGTCGCGACATGAATATCCGCGACCTGCAGATCCACGAGATGTTCACGCAATCGCTCGCATTGTCGCGGCTCCGCGGCCTCTTCGCCGTCGGAGCTCGCACACCCGATAAACATGATGATGACGCACCACCGCATCACGACCTCCCGATTGGGGTCCGTTGTTCGACGGCTGCCCCCGGCAGCCGCTTGTCGCGTAGACAAAAGCGTTGGTAACGGAATCGATCGTGAGTTGTCCAGCGAAATGTTCGCCGTGTAGTGTCATCGATGGCGTCGCAGTTCGATCACAAATCATCGCCTGCTCGCGCAGCCGGCGTCGGCACTCGCGATCCTCGATGGCGGCAAGGTCATCAAGCTCGTCGACATCGAATCCGCGCTGCGCCTCGATCAGGATCTGGTCGAGCAAGGGTTGGTCGCGTTGCGCGCGCTCACGCGGCATGCCCGCAAGCTCGGCGAGCGCTGCTGGTCAGAGGCACCCCGCGATACGCACCGTCGACAGGTCGCGGTCACTGCCGCAAAGATCGAGGTCGACAAGCCCGACGGCAAACTCGAGATCTGCATCACGCGCAGCCTCGGGCTCGCTCACCCGTATCCCGCGATGCCGCGCACGAAGGCGGCGAAGACCAGCCTGACGC
>JACCYD010000074.1 GCA_013696695.1 Deltaproteobacteria bacterium
GCGTCACTCTGTGCAATCTCGACCACGAGCTCGCCGCGCTCGGTTTCCGCGCGTGCGAGGCTGACTCCGGTCGACGCATAGAACCGTCCTGCAGCAAGCGCATCGACGATCGCCTGAGGGTCGCGTCGCGCCTTGACCATTACCCACGCACCTCCAGCGGGATACTTGCCGCCACCATCGTAGTGGTGCGCGTCATCCGCGGCGACGCCCCAAAGCGTCGCGCCGCGTGCGAGCGCCGCATCCCACAACGCTTCGGTCGAGGGATGCGTGCTGTCGCCGACGTTCCACTTCGCGAACGCGCGGTTCCACACTTCATAAAGGACCACGCCCCGCTTCGCGAGCTCGACGAGCAGGTCGGGGTTCATCCCCCAGAACCACTGTGGATGGTTGAGCTGCGCGATGCCGCCAAGTGGCTTGGCTGCGGCCAGCGCGTTGCCGTAGAGCACGAGGCGCTGCTTCTCGGTGTTGTCGAGCCAGCCCTTGAGCTTCGCGCGCGGCCGCGCCGTCGTTCCGATCAGGTTGACGTGGATGCGGCACTTGCCGCTGGCGTCGCCGGCCGGCAGGCAGCCATTCGCATTCTGCGTCAGCTCGATGCCCGAGAGCACGATCAGCCCGCGGCTCGGATCGCGGAGCCACGGCTTTCCCGTGGTGTCGATCGCGGTGTCGAGCTCGCTGACCTGGTTGTGATCGGTGATCGCGATGAAGTCGTAGCCGTGGGCTTCGTACCAGGCGATCACGTCGGGGATCGGCGTCTTGCTGTCGCCCGATGCCTTCGCGTGAACATGCGTCGAACCGCGCAACCAGAACTCGCGATCTGCGACGGGGGCGACCTCCGCATCGGGCGCAGGCAGCGCAGGTGCGGCAATATCGGTGGGCGCCGGAGGCAGCGCTGTAGACCCCGCCGACGGATCACGCGGCTCCGACGACGACGAGCACGCGAGCAGCCAGCCAACGCAGCTCACGTAGTGCCAGCTCACGGTGTCTTGGCCTCGTCGAGCGCAGCCGCACCCGCGCGCGTGATGCTCGTCGTCACGCCCCACGCGCGCTTCTTCCACTGCCCGCGCAGCGCGAGAAACATCCCGAGGTTGTCGGTCAGCATCCGGCGCTCGACCGGATGCTTGCGAGTGACATCGGCAGTCTCGTTCGGATCGGCGACCAGGTCGACGATCAGAGGGATCCCCGACGGACCGACGGTCAGCTTCCAGCGTCCGACTCGCATCGCATGGGCGTATTCGTATTGCGACGCGTACGACGGTCGCGCCCAGCCGCGATTTCGCACGCGCGAGATCAGCGACTCGCCTTGCACCGCATCGGGGATGGGCCTGTCGAGCGCCTCGAGGATCGTCGGCATGACGTCGACCGACTCGACACCTTCGTCGATCACGGCTGCGGGAAATCGCGCCGGGTCGTGCACGAGCAGCGGCACGCGCACCACGGACTCGCGCAGCGAGCCACCGTGACCGCAGCGCATGTCCTCGAAGAATTCGTCGCCGTGATCGGACGTGATCACGAAGAGCGTCTGATCCCAGATGCCCCAATCCTTGAGCTTGGCGACCACGCGCCCGAGTTGCTCGTCCTGATAGCTGATCGCCGAGTCGTAGATCGCGCGCAGCCGATCGATCTCCGGCGGTGGCGGCACCACGCTGCACCCCATCGCCGATGGCTTGAAGCCGAGCGCCTCGGGAGGCGCGAAGTCCTGGAACGGGCCCTTGTAGCCAGGCGAGTAGGTGTCGATCCACGGCTTGCGCGCGAGCCATGGCGAGTGGTTGTCGATCGTGCCGAAGAACAGATAGGTCGGGCGCTCGCGGTTCGCGTCGAGGCGCGACAGCGCAAGATCGACGATCGTCTTGCCGTAGATCACGCCGTTCGCCACGTTCGCCTCGCGCATCAAGTTTCGAAACTCCTTGAAGCCGCGCGCGTAGCCACCCTCGACGTTGACGTAGCCGTTGCCGGTGACCGCGATCGTGTGCAGGCCGCCATCCGCGAGGTGCTGCGCGAGCACGTCGAGCTTGGTGGACAGCCGGGACATGCCGGTGCCCTCCATCTTGACGCCGTGCACCGCCGGATAAAGGCCGCTCCACAAGCTGGAGTGGCTGACCTGTGATTCGTTGCCCTGCACGTAGAACTGGCGAAACACCGCGCTGGTCTTCGCGAGCTCGTCGAGGTTCGGCGTGAGCGCGCGTGCGCCGGGCGTGAAGGCCGCGACCTTGTCCGCGCGCAACGCATCCATCACCCAGACCACGACATACTTCGGCGGCGGCGGCGCCGGCGCCGGCTTGGTGGGCGCAGCAGCTTCGAGGCCGTGGATCCGGATCTCGGGCGCGGTGATCGTCGCCTTCGCGCAGTCCTGCGCCGTCAGCGTCAGGCCGACGACGCGGCCGGCGAGCTTCGTCAGATCGACGCGCGAGGAGGGGCCGGCGAGCACACCGCCGACGAAGCTGTCGTCGCTGGTCGTCGCGCGGACGTCGACCTTGCACCCACCGTTGACGTGCGCGACCAGATGCGCGCCTTCGGGCAACGTCACGTACCAGAGCAGCGTGGCATCGCGTACCAGCTGGATCGATCCGGCCTTCGCATCGAACTTCGCCGCGGCGCGTGGATCGCCGACGATCTCCTTGCCCTTCGAGGCGAAGCGCAACCATTCGACCGCGATCCGGGTTTCCGGCGCCGGCGCGCCCCCGGCGCGCGCCGTACTTGGCGGCGCACTCGTCTCGAGCATCACCTGGTTCTCGCCGATGCCGAGTCGATCGGCTTCGATCGGCATCGTCACGGTCTGCCACCCGTCGACCAGATCGATGCGCGAGCTCTTCGTGTCCTTGCCGATCGGGCGGCCGTTGATGCGCAGCGCGAGCCGATGTTTCGCCGTCGCCCACACGCGCAGCTCCACGCGATCGACTTGCTTCGCCATCGTGCCGTCCATCGGCACCTCGAGCGTCGCCTGGCGATCGGGCACCGCAGCGCGCACGCCATCGACGGTCTGGCCGAGCCGCCAGCGCGGCGCCGGCACGCTGAACCGGGTGTAGCGCGCGAACCCG
>JACCYD010000084.1 GCA_013696695.1 Deltaproteobacteria bacterium
TCGCAACGGCGGCCTGCATCGGCAGGTCGAACGCTGCGGGACCCTCAGACGCACACACGCGCGCCACCGAGGTGCGTGACAGCTCGCCGGTCACCACCAGTAGGCGCACTTGTTCACCCCGATTCGACGCACGACTGACGTGCGCGCCACCTTCGACAGTATCGACGCTCGCAGGCTTCGCTGCACCTTGGGCGTCGTGTCCGTCGCGCCCGAGCGTGCCGACACTCGCGCGATTGTTCTTCGCCGCCTCGGCTCCGAGCGCGCGCACGACCGCGTGGCCTCGCGCATCGATCTCGACGCGTGCGGCCTCGTCTCCGCCATCGCCGGGCATCCGAACCGTCGCGTCGATGCCATGGCCGATCGACACCACGTGCGGCGTGTCTTGGATCGCGACGCGCACGCCTTCGATCGTCACCGCAACGGTGGCGCCTTCGCGCAGTCGGTCGGCGCGACCATCGCGCGCGTCTTGCCCACCCCACAGCCAGATCGCCGACACCACCAGCCCCGCATAGGCCGCGGCGATCGCGACCACGCCACGTCCGACGACCTCGCTTGGCGTCGCGCGTCCTCGACTCGACGCGACAGCCGCGGCGACGATCAGGCCGATCAGGCCCGCAAACCACAGCACTACACCCATGGTGGGTCCTCCGTTGGGATCGCTACGCGGCGCGCTCGCTCGGAGCTCGCACTCGGGTCGGTCGGCACGTCATGGTCTCCGCATTCCGCGCGCGGGCTCGGAGATCGGCTTCGCGCCTGCGGGCGGGCCCTGCTTGATCACCGGCTTGATCGCGCCCTTCGCAGCATCGAGATCGCGCTTCGGTTCGTCGCGCTTCGAATCGGCGCCGGGCTCGTGCTGCAGCTCGATCGGGGCATCGGGTCCAACCGCACTGCCGGATCCCTGGCTCGGTACTTCCGCGGCTGGCGCCACCGCCGCGGGGGCGAGCGGCGCCGCGACCGGAACGGGCTCGACGACGATCCGAGTCGGGTTACGCAACAACAACACCACGAGAAACACGTTCGCGATCAACACCGCGACGGCGAGCCCGTAGAGCAGCGCGCGATCACCTCGCCGCTGCTCCGCGATCGCCCGCGATGCAGCACGCGCGCGCGTCTCGAGCTTGCCAACCTCCGTCGACAACGCGGCGAGCTGCTTGCCGAGCTGATCGGAGATCGCCCGCGACGTACCTTCCGCAGCGGCGCGCCGCACCGCTTGTTCGGTGGCGTCGCACACCGCGGCGCCGATCTGCTGTGCCTCGCGCTCGACCTGCGTGCGCACCGCGGCACCGAACTGCGACCACTCCGCGAGCAAGCCATCAGCGCGCCGCAGGATCTCGGCCATGTGTTCGCTCGCCGTGTCGAGTGGTTCGGGACGCATCGCGCGCTTGGCCTCAGGCATGGGTGGTCTCCACGAGCGAGCGCAGCGACGACGCGCGTGCGATCAGGTTGTCGAGGAGCGAGGTGCGGCGATCCGCCGGTAACAGCGAGTACCAGCGCGCCTCGGCGAGCGGCTTCTCGGGGTCACCGCCACTCGCGAGCTCGGCCACCACACGCAGCGCGATCGCATCGGCGAGCCGATCGAGCAACGAGCCCGCCGTCGGACACAGATCGAAGCGACCGCGACCCCACGCGTGTAGACGCGCTGTCAGGCTCGAATCGACCGTCGTGATCGGCGTGTACGCGAGCGCCGCACGCTCTTCGTCGGAGAGCGGATCGGCGTTGAGCGACGCGACAACGCCATCCGGCGATTCGCCGCGCGCTTCGGCGAGGTCACACACCACGCGCCACGCGCGCGCCTCGCTCGAGGTCGATGCTCGGGCTGCGGCAGCGAGCAGCTCGGCCACGCGATCCGCAGTCGAAACACCGACCCGGTCCGACGTCGCGCCCGACGTCATGCCGGCGCGATCTGACGCCCCACGACTTCCCGTCGACGCGAACACTCGCGCCTCCTCGATCGTGGTCGGGCTAGCGATCCATGCACCGCGCCGCGCGATCGGTGTCTCGGGCACGTGGCGTTCGACGGCCGCGGCATGGAGCGCGAGGTCGCTCGCCGACGGATCGCCGACGCGCACCGAGCCTCCGGACAGTAACCCCCGCGCGATCGCGACGAGGTCACCGCGCGC
>JACCYD010000098.1 GCA_013696695.1 Deltaproteobacteria bacterium
GACGCGCAGCGGTGTGGTCAGAGAACACGCGATCACCGCAGCCCCCACCGAGCTGGCGCTGCTCGACGGCAACAAGCTCGTCGTCTGGGCCTACAACGGTCAGGTCCCAGGGCCAACGCTACGCATCCGGCTCGGCGAGACGCTACGCGTGCGGTTCACGAACGAGCTGCCGCAGGAGACAACGATCCACTGGCATGGCGTCCGCGTGCCCAACGAGATGGACGGCGTGCCGCACATGACGCAGCCACCGGTCGCGCCCGGGGGCACGTTCGTCTACGAGTTCACGCCCAAGGACGCGGGCACGTTCTGGTTTCATCCGCACGTCCGTGCGAGCGAGCAGGTGGAGCGCGGACTGTATGGGGTCCTGATCGTCGAGGACACCCAGCCCCCGCCGTACTCGCGAGACCTCGCCTGGGTCCTCGACGACTGGTTGATCGATCGCACCGGCCAGATCTCCGCCCAGTTCAACACGCGGCACGACCTCGCGATGGATGGCCGGTGGGGCAACCGGATCACGATCAACGGCCGCACCGACACGGTGCTTCGCGTCCGGCCGGGCGAACGGGTTCGCCTGCGGCTGCTGAACTCGGCGAATGGCCGGGTGTTCGTGCCGGACTTCGGCGAGCTGGTCGCGAACGTGATCGCCGTCGACGGGCTGTATGTCGCCGAGCCGTTTCCCGCGCGAGGCTTCGAGCTCGCACCGGGCAATCGCCTCGATGTCGACATCGTCTTCGATCGCAGCGCGCAACAGCCGTTCGAGATCTGGGATCGATATTCCGCCCAGCGCCCGAACAAGCTCGCGACGATCGAGGTCGAGGGCGAGCTCGCGGACACGCCATCGTTCGCCTCACCGGCGCGGGCGCACGTACCCGCGTGGCGAGACGTGCTCGAGGTGCCGGCTGCCCACGATTTCAAGCTGAACGCCGAATCGGGCGGCCCGTTCGGCATCGCGTGGACGATCGACGGCGTCGCCTTCGCAAGTCATCACCATGACCATCCGACGAGCGTGACGTTGAAGAGCGGCAAGTTCGCGAGGCTTCACTTCACGAACCAATCGCCGAGGATCCACCCGATCCACACCCACGGCATGTTCTTCCGGCTGCTGGCCCGCAACGGGGTGCGTTCCGAGGAGCGCCACTTCCGGGACACGGTGCTGATTCATCCGCGGGAGGAGATCGACATCGGCCTGGTGCCGACCGATGCCGGGAAGTGGATGATGCACTGCCACATCCTCGAGCACGCCGAGGCGGGGATGATGACGACGATCGCGGTCGAGTGATCTAGTTCAGTATCTCGGTCGTGCGCAGCTCGTCTTGGCTGCCTACAGGCCCCCGCAAGTTGGTGATCACCTCCACTTCCACTTGCACCAATCACTTCCACTTGGCACTTCGAGTTAAGACCTGCACATACACGTGAGATCACGTCCGCATCATGACGGTCAGCATCTTCACGATCTCGATCAACATGGCCTTGCCATTGTCGATGTCCTCGTCGGGCATGGTGCAGACCGGGTACATGGGTGGCAGTTCAGAAATGCCACCTATGTGCAAAGGCAAGGGCGCTGCCTGGTCACCAACTTCCGGTGGCCTGTACTAAGCGCTGCGGCGTCGCCCGTAGCGCGTCTTGCCCCATGGCTTGTAGATCGAGAGCACGGTCGCGATCAGCAGGATCACCAGCCCGCCCGCGGCGTGAACGACCAGCTGCGCGCGCAGCCCGCCGTGGTCCGCGCTGAAGATCGCGTTGTCGCGGGCGAGACCCGACGCGCGGGTCACGTTTCGCAGGTGCGTGACGAGGACGGCGACGCCGATGACCGCGAGCACGAGCTTCGCGATGATCCAGTAGTGCCGGAACAGCCCCCACTCGGAGGCGAGCGACTGGAGCACCCCGGTGAACACCGATGCGAGGGCGAGCGGCACGATCACGAACCATCCGATCACGTGCATCGCCAAGTACATCGAGCGCGCGACGTCGTCCTCCGCGCTGGTCAGCCCTGTGATGGCGAGAACGAGATAGGCCACGACCGCGCCGAGCCAGCCGACCGACGTGGTCACGTGCGAGGTCAGCGCGAGCTTACGCAGTGCTGGCTTCATGTCGAAATGCTCTCACGCCCCAGGCCCCGGCGAGCGTCGCGGCGAGTGTCATCCGCTCGCGCTGCGCGCACGTCAGGGACTGGCGGCCGCGAGCTAGATCAACATCGGAGCGCGATCGATCAAATCGCCCACGGGTCGAAGACCGGTACGCCGGTCGGTCGTACGTCCGTCGTGTTACGCGTCACCAGCGTCAGTCCGTGGTGTAGCGCGGTGGCTGCGAGCTGCGCGTCGATCGTTGCGAGGGTCAGACGGCGCTTCTTCGCTGAGGCCTCGAGTTGCCCCCAGCGCTCGGCCACCTGATCGTCGAACGTCAGGATCCGGCCCGCGAACCGCACGCGGACGTCGCTGTCGAGCCAGCTCTGGAGTGCGCCCCGCCGCGGATCTTCATCTCTCAGCAGGTCGATGCCTTTTCGCACCTCGCCGATGGTGATGACGCTGAGGTGAAGCAGGGACTCGGGCGTGGCGTCGACCCAGGCGACCACGCGCCGATTCGCCCGCGGCTTCATCAGCTCCGAGATCACGTTGGTGTCGAGCAGGAAGCCGGCCACGCGCTCACCACTTGATCGTGCGCGTCGCGTCACGCTTGCGCGTCAGGTCGAGCGGTTCCCCGCCCGTCGGGGCGGATCGAAAGAACTCGGCGAGCGACGCCGGCTGATCTGCGCGTTCTACGAGCTGTTCGAACTGTTCGATGGGAACGATCATCACGGCTTCGCCGCCTTGCTTGACCACGCGTTGAGGACCATCGGCACGTGCACGCTTGAACAGCTCGCTGAACCGGGCCTTGGCCTCGTGGAGCTGCCAGACGCGTCGTCCCGTTGACATGTGACTAGTCTAAGGTGACTAGTCAACATGGTCAACGTTGGGTTTTCTCAGGGTGTGCCGACCCGCATACCGCTCGGTGGTCTCAGTGCGCCGTCGCGAGCACCTGCGCGAGCTGCTCGGCACTCGGTCGCCTCGCGGGATCGGTCGCGAGGACGGCTGTGATCAGGTCCGACAGCGCGCGCGATACGCCGGGGAGCGGAGCCGGCTCGCGCGACAGCTTGAGCTTCCACGCGCCGTCGCCATGACCGAACGGCGGCGAACCCGCGATCACTTCGTAGAGCGTCGAGCCGAGCGCGTAGACATCCGACGCAGCGACGAACACGCCGGCGCGGAGGGACTCCGGAGCCGCGTACGACGGCGAACCGAGGAACTGTCCGATCGTCGTCAGGGTCGAGTCCGGTAGTCGCGCGATCCCGAAGTCGGCGAGCTTCCAGCGACCGTCGAACACGGCGAGGATGTTCGCTGGCTTGACGTCGCGATGAACGATTCCGGCGGCGTGGGCGGTGCCGAGCGCGCGAGAGATCTGGATTCCGATCTGCCGCGCGATGTCGATGGAGAGCGGACCGGCGCCGAGCCGATCGCGCAACGATTCTCTCGCGAGCTCGACCACGAGATACGACGCGTCGTGCTGCGTTCCGACGTCGTAGATCGAGAGCACGTGCTCGTGGGGCAGTGACGCGATCGCACGCGCCTCGCGCACGAAGCGCTCTCGCGTCTCCGGATCGGTCTGCGTGTGGAGCACCTTGATCGCGACATCGCGGCCGAGCACCTCGTCGCGCGCGCGATACACCGTCCCCGCAGCGCCCGAGCCGATCCGTGCCTGCGTCCGATACCGGCCGAACGAGGGCAGGTCGGCCACCACCTCGGTGGACCGCGGTTCGTCGGGGACGAACTGCGTGTCGTCGGGCGGCTTCGTCACGGACTGATGATCAGCGGCAACGGCAATGCACGCAACCGTCAGCGCAGGTACCCGGCTTCGCGGACCGCGGAGAGGATCTGCATCGTCAGCGGCCCGGCGGCCGAGGCGCCGGTACCGCCGCGCGGCACGACGACCGCGACGACGATCCTGCCCTTCACGGTCGCCGCGGGCTCGGGTGTCGACAGCGGCTCGGCGAACGCGACGAACCAGGAGTGTGGCGCCGCCGTCTCTCCGGGCGCGATGCCGAACGGCGCCTCGCCGGCGAAGCCCTGAACGTCCGCGGTGCCCGTCTTGCCGTACACGCGAAGGCCCGCGGGTGCGGCGAGTCGTGCGCCGGTGCCGGCGGTGATCACGCGACGCATCCCCGCGACGATCGGGTGCATCCGCGCTGGATCGTCGACGAGCGACGTCTCGCGGCAGCGCTCGTCGAGTCGCATCGAGCACGTGACGTAGCGCCCGCCGTTGGCGATCGCGCCGACCATGCGCGCAGCCTGCAGGACGCTGAGCGCCATCGCGCCCTGTCCGAAGCCGGTGGACGCGAGATGGCGAGAGTCTGGCTTGCCGGGCACGAAGCGGTCGCCGTGCCCGATCTCGACACCGTCGCTGCGGAGCTTCTCGAACGGCGCGGGGCCGAGCTGGAGTGCGAGCTGGCCGAAGTAAACGTTGCAGCTGACCGCGAGCGCGGAGGCGAGATCGGGTGTGCCGTGCGGACGGTCGCCGGTGTGATCGTGGATCGGCTTGCCCCATTCAGGTCGCGTGAACAACGGGCCTTGCTCGTCGGAGTCGCGGCACGGCAGGCGTGACGACGCTGCGTTCGCGCGCACGGCGGCGAGCGCGGTGAACAGCTTGCCGACCGAGCCGGCCTGGAACATGCCCTGGAGCCCGGTCTTGTCGGGCCATTCGCCGTAGGTGCCGTGGAACTTGCGGAGGAACTCGGCGTCGTTCGCGAGCACGCGATCCTGCCACGCCGGCGCGTTCGGATCGTAGTCAGGCACCTGCACGCGTGCGAGGACGTGTCCCGAGTCGGCATCGAGCACGACGGCGGCGACCGCGAGGCGCGCGGGGTTCGCGACAGCTGCTCGCGCGAGCTCGCCGACCTTTGCCTGGAGCTTCGCGTTCAGCGTGAGCCGCACGGAGCGGCGCGAGAGATCCTCGTCGAGTGCGGCGACCGCGGTGCGGCGTGCGTCACGATCGAGATCGAGCAGCGGTACGAACGCGCGGAGATCCGGCCACGGCAGCGACATCCCGCCTGCGCGCTCGGGATAGCCGCGAAGCTCGTGCTCGAGCTTGCGCTCGAGTGCCCACTCGGGCAGCAGTACGCGGCTCGGTGAGACGCCGATCAGCGTTCCGAGTGCCGAGCCGAGCGGATACGTGCGAGTGCCGGGCTTGGTGCTGACCGCGAGCGGCGCGCCATCGCGATCGAGGATCGAGCCTCGCCGGAGCTGAGATGTCAACGCGACCAGGCGTGGGTTCATCCGGTGAACCCGCGTGCCGTCGGCGAGGCGCACGACGATGCCGCGTGCCGCGACCTCCGTCCGATCGGCGAGCGCGGCGTATAGCGACGCCGCGATGCCGAGCGCCCCGAGCACGAGCGAGACGACGGCGACGCCGCGCGCGGCAGCGTGTAGCTCGTCGAGCTCGGGAGATCCAGCGCGGACTCTGCCGTCGACGGCGAGCCGCGCGACCAGCGCGATCGCGATCACGAAGACGATCGTGCTGCTGCGACCTGTCGACACGAACGGCACGACGATGCCGGTCAGCGGCAAGTGTCCGAGCGAGCCGCCGAGGATGACGACCCATTGCGAGAGCACCAGGATCGCGATTCCGCTCGCGATCAGCACGCGCTCGGCCGTGCGGCTCTTCGCCGCCACCAGCAGTGCGCCGATCACGATCGAGAGCAGCACGACGTGATACGCGACGAGCCCGCGTGCGCCGAGCTGCTCGGTCATGGTCGCGAGCACGAGGTCGGTCTTGCCCGCCGGCACGAGTGGTGTCGCGGCGCGTCCGAGGCCTTGCCCGCTCCAGCCGCCCGCGTTGAACGCCCATTTGCCCTCGGCGAGCTGGTGACCGTTCGACAGCCCGTTCGTCCACGGGTCCTGCCACATCACCAGGCGCGTCTTCACGGTGCCGCCGCCGGCGACGTCGGGCCAGATCGCGAAGATCACGAGCACGAGCGCGAGCAGCGCGAACGCGAGCAGCACCCAGCCGGTCGCGCGGCTGGCAACGTAGAACATGCCGAGGAACACGGATGCGAGCAGCAAGACCGGGCCGAGGTCGCCGATCACGTAGAGCCCGGCGATGATTCCGAGCAGGACGCCGAGCGCAGGTAGCAGGAGCTCGACGCGTGGCCACCGCAAGCCGAGGAAGCGCTGGCGGTGCCAACGTAGCTTCGCGGCACGAGCCCCGAAATACGCGGCGAGAAACACGACCGCGAGCGGCTTCACGATCTCGATCGGCTGAACTGGTCCGAGGTTGATCCGCGTGCCGGAGCCCGCAGGGCCGGAACCGGCGACAGCGAGTGCTGCGAAGATGCCGCCGATGGCGAGCGCGAGCGGCACGCGCGCCCGAGCCGCGAGCTGCGCGAGGTCGAACGGCAGGACCAGCAAGAGGGCCGCGCCGGCGCAGCCGAGCATGAAGCCCTGCGCGAAGCCGTCAGCGGAGGGTGGCAACCCGACTCCACGGGAGATCTCGACCGTCGATGCGTGAATGACGAACCCGAACAGGGAGGCCGCGACCATCGCGGGGAGCAGCCACGGGACGGTGAGAGGCGAGGGCGCGTCGGCGGAGCGGCGGCGCAGAGGGCCGAGGGCGCGTGCGATCGCGAGCACCGCGATGCCGACGCTCATGTAGATCGACGCTC
>JACCYD010000105.1 GCA_013696695.1 Deltaproteobacteria bacterium
CGCACCGGCCGTGCGGATCGAGCTCAACCTGCAAGCGGTTCGCTGGCCCGCAGGCGCGCGCTCGGATCTCGGCGGTCATGCTGAATATCTGCTGCGCGCACTGTCGATCGACAACGGTGTTCTCAACGGTCGCAAGTTGCCGAACACGATCTCGCCGAAGCTCGATGCCACGCAGAAGGCGGCGCTGCGCAAGTGGATCATCGCGAACGCCGCAGCGATCGACGCCGGCACCGCGCAGGTGCCCGACGAGTTTCTGGTCACCAAGGCGATCTCGGTCTCGCCGCGCGGCCTCGCGCGCGGAGCGAACCGGCCGTACCTGATGGCGTTCCCGAACCCCGAGGAGTCGTTCGCGTCGATCGACTACAGCAAGCTGTCGCTGGTGAAGTCACCGGGTGGGCTGATCCGACGCCTCGACACGATGACGTGTCAGGGTTGCCATCAGAGCCGCAGCCTCGCAGGCTTTCACTTCCTCGGCCTCGATCACGCGGACACCTCGCGCGCGAATGCGATCGAGGTCGGCACGTCGCCGCACCTGCACGACGAGCTGCGCTGGCGGAAGAGCTCGCTCGCGCAGATCGCCGCCGACGGCGGGCTCGATTCACCGCGGCCGTTCGCGGAGCGGGCGTTCCCTGACAAACAGGGCGGCACCTACGGGGCACACTGCGGTCTCGGCGACCGGAGCTTCGCGAACTGGACCTGCGCCGACGGGCTACGCTGCGAGGATCTCAACGGGGACGAGGTCGGCATGTGCGTCGCCGGCAAGCGCGGCGCGGGCGATGCGTGCGAGACCTCGAGCGTCACGCTGACCGCGGATCCACATGTCGATCGCGTGTTCGATACCAGCGTGCTGTCGTGCACCGTACCAAGCGGGGGTGCTGCACGCTGCAGTCGCTCGGGCAACACCGGCGGGCTCGCGGGTGGATTTCCGAACGGCGCGTGCTCGGCCTCGTGCGCACGGATGGGTGCGGTGGGCGGCTCGGCGATCTGCGGTGCGACGCCGCCATCGGGCTTCAACGAGTGCCTCGGCGCGGGTAAGGACTTCACGACGTGCCTGGCGAACGCGACACCCGCGTTTCGTCGTCGCTGCGATGCGACCCGGCCGTGCGGGGACGATTACGTCTGTGCGGGTGTGCCCGGTGCACCGCGTGGGGTCGGCGCCTGCATGCCGCCGTACTTCATCTTCCAGGCACGCGTCGACGGCCACGACGTGCCGTGATTGACCATCACCACCGCCCGACCAGCTCCACCTCGAAGAGCTGGGCAGGGCGATCGACATCGTCGGGATCGACCGAGATCCACGCGTGCCGCGGGTTCGAGGGGTCGAAGGCGATGCCCTCGGCCTTGAGCGGCGTGCCCTCGTACTCGAGTGGCGCGGCGCGCACGACGTTGCCGTCGATGACACCGAGCTGCGAGCCAGTCACGACGCCGTCGTCGATCGCGTTCGGCGAGGCCTCGGCCGCGGCGAGGTAGAACGCGCGCGAGCCCACGGCCACCGCATCGGTGAAGCCGAGCCGCACGCCGCCGATCGTACCGAGATCGAACGGCGTCGAAGCGATGATCGAGGGGACCGGGCCGATGCCCTGCAGCCACTTCGTCATCGCGGCGCGATCGAACCGGATCGCGGCCGGACCAGGATCGTCGGGGCCGGTGTTGCCGCGGTGGAACAGCCATAGCTCCTCGCCGACGCTCGCCGCGCCCTCGAGGTTGATCGCGCCGCCGAGCTCGTCGTGGATCTTGCGATACAGCGCCGACGCATCGACGATCTGCGTGGTGTCGCCGATCACCACGATCCGCTCGCGCCTGTCGCTCGAGCCCGAGCCGAACGCCCAGACGTCCTCGCCGACCGCGACGCACGCCTCGAGATCGAGCTTGTCCTGCTTGTTGCCGAGCGCGACCTCGAACCGCCGGCGCCCATCAACCGGCAACGCGATCGCTGCCACTTCCTCGGGACCGACCGTGGCGATGAATGCCGTGTCGTCCTGGATCACGACGAGCCGCCAGCGCGAGAACGCGAGGCCCGATGCGGCGCGCACATGCGACGGCCGATCTTCATCGGGATCCGCGGCGGTCGTGTAATGCAACGCGCGCACGCCGATCACGCGCACGCGGAGGTCGGGGTCGAGCGTCGCGACCCGGGGCGAGCTGGTCTCCTTGATCTCGAGCCGCCCCAGGCGCGTCGGCACGAGAGCGAGACTGGCGATCGCGAGGGCGGGCAGAGCGATCTTCCAGCGCCTTTCCTCGATCAGGATCCGCGCGCCGAGCTCGCCGAGGATCAGCACCAGCGGCAGCGCGGGGATCAACAGCCGGCCGAGCATGACGTCGCCGCCGACCATGGCGACGTAGATCAAGTAAAGCGGGGCGGCGACGATCGCGAACTGCACCACGAGCTCGCGCCGCCGGCGGATCGCGCCGTACACCGCGAGCGGCAACATGCCGAGCAAGCCGGCCGAGAGTGCCGACGCGTAGAG
>JACCYD010000108.1 GCA_013696695.1 Deltaproteobacteria bacterium
ATCCTCGACGGCAGGATCGTCACCCGAACGTACGGGCGCGTCTTCGTCGAGACCTTGCCCGATGGACTCCCGCGCACCTCTGCACTCGAGCAAGTGCGCCGGTGGTGGAATCTGGGTAGCTTGCCGGCGTGACCGCCCTGTCCGTTTTGAGCCCGCTCGTATTCGCCATGCTCGGTTTCGCGCTCGGCTCGATCCCGTTCGGCGTGGTGGTCGCCAAGCGACTCGGCGTCGATATCAAGCAGCACGGCAGCGGCAACATCGGCGCCACGAACGTGACGCGCGTGCTCGGGCTGATTCCCGGTGCGATCGTGCTCGCGCTCGACGTCGCGAAAGGCGCTCTCGCGGTGTGGCTCGCGCGCGGCTGCACGGACTGGGTGATCGCTGCGGTCGGCTTCGCGGCGATCCTCGGGCATTGCTTCTCGCCGTGGCTCGGCGGTCGGGGAGGCAAGGGCGTCGCCACCGCGCTCGGCGTGTTCCTCGTGATCTCGCCCCCGCTCACCGGGATCGCCGTCCTGGTGTTCGGCGCCGTGCTCGCGTTGTCGAAGATTCCGGCGCTCGGCTCGCTCGCCGGCGTCATGACGATCGCGCTGATCCTGGTGTATCGAACCGAGCGCCCGTTCGCGACGCTCGCACTCGCCACCGCGCTGCTGCTCGTCTACACGCACCGCACGAACCTCGCGAAGCTGAAGATCAACTTGAAGTGATCTACCAGTGCTCGGCGATCTGCTCGCAGCGCTGATCGCGCACGCGCTCGACGAGCGTGCCGACGGTCCCGAGCCCCGGCACGACGAAGTCGCTACCGAAGAGAGCGACGAGCGGATCGAGTGCGAACCGCCGCTCCGCCAGGCGTGGGTGCGGAACCTCGAGCTCGGGCGTGCGAAGAGTCCGCGCGCCCCACACCAGCACGTCGAGATCCAGCGTGCGCGGGCCCCATCGCGTCTCGAGCGTTCGCTGGCGCCCGAGCAAGCGCTCGATCTCGAGGAGCGCGGCGATCAGCTCTGCAGGCTGTGCATCGGGCAACGTGATGCGCACGGCGGTGTTGAGAAACGGCGATTGCATGGGGCCGATCGCAGCGGTGCGAAACAGCGGCGCCGAGATCGCGCGACCGGCGAGCAGCGAGATCGCCTCGCGTGCGCGGCCGAAGCGTTCGATCAGCGCGGCCTCGGTGCCGATGTTGCCGCCGATACCGATCGCGATCGGCTCGGTCATCCAACAACCGTGTTGCGCAGGATGCCGATGCCTTCGATCTCGACCTCGACTACATCACCGACCGCGAGGTTGCCAACGCCCGCCGGGGTACCCGTCGAGATCACGTCGCCAACCTCGAGCGTCATGGGCTCGCTCACGAACACGATCAACGTCCGGACGTCGAAGATCAGATCCGAGGTCGACGAGCTCTGCTTGATCGCGCCGTTGACGCGCGTCTCGATCTTCAAGTTCGAGGGATCGAGCCCGCCCACGATGCGCGGCCCGATCGGACAGAACGTGTCGAAGCCCTTCGCGCGCGTCCACTGCCCGTCCTTCTTTTGCAGATCGCGAACGGTGACATCGTTGATGCAGGTGAAGCCAAGCACGACCTCGAGCGCGCGTTCGCGCGAGACGCGCCTGGCACGCTGGCCGATCACCACCCCGAGCTCGCCCTCGTAATCGACCCGCTCGTAGCCTGCGGGACGAACAATTTTGGCGCCATCGGGGACCATGGCCGACCGAGGCTTCAGGAACATCAGGGGTTCTTCCGGTAGGCCCTTGCCCATTTCGAGCGCATGCGCCCGGTAGTTCTGGCCGATACCGATGATCTTGCTGGGAACGAGGTCGATCTCGTCCGTTTCGGCGCCTCGGACCGTGGGGATTCGCATGGATGGAAAGGTAGGACACCCACGAGGGCCGTGTCATTGATCCGTTGGTTGGCGCCCCGTACAATTTGTCTCGATGGGCCGGGCTCCTCTACCTGGAGCGCCACAGCGCGTATCTGCGCATGTGGTGCCGAAAGCCCTGAGTCCGTTCGCGGACGAGGACGAGAAGACCACGATCGAATCCGGGTGGGAGGAAGATGCCTCCACGACGATCGAACAGGGTGAGCTCGCCGAAAAGATTCGCACGCTCGGGGTGCGTCCGATCACGAACACCGGCGGCAGTCAGGGAATGCACGCGGTCGAAGAGCTGACGGTCGACGATCCGCACGGCCACTACGCGAACAACGCCGGCATGTCGATGATGACGCCGCCCGCGTTGCACGCGCGGATGATCATCACCGCCGGCAACGACAACGGCCAGGAGATCGAGATCATCCCCGGCAAGACGTACACGATCGGCCGCGCGATCGATAACGACATCGTGCTCACCGACATCGCGGTGTCGCGCAAGCACTTCGATCTTCGGTTCGAGAATGGTGCGTGGGTGCTCGTCGATCGCGGCTCCGGCAACGGCACCGTGATCAACGGCAACATCGAGGATGCGCCGTTCATGCTCGCGAACGGCGATTCGATCGAGATCGGCAACACGACGTTCCGCTACGACAACCCGAATGGCGCCACGCGCAACCCGTTCGCGGACAGTCCGTCGACAAATGGCTTCAATCACACCGGCGACATCGTCACGCGCAACGCGAACAACTTCGAAGTCGACATGGAAGACGAGCCATCGACGGTCGCCGGCAAGCCGTTGCGCGGCGAGATCCCCGCCGAGCTTGCCGCACCGAGCTCGTCGCTCGCGCCGAGATCGCGCCCCAAGACCGTTTCGCCACCGCATCCGCCTCCCGCGCCTCCCGCGCCACTACCGCGCCTCAAGCCGCCGACGGCTGCGCCGATGATGTCTCCGTTCGGTGCGCAGATGTCACCACCCGGCTCGATGCCGGCAATGCCGCCGATGCAACCGTCGATGCTCGGTTCGCAGAACGTCCCGGCGATCGGATCGAATCGCCCGACGATGCTCGCGAACGGGCCGTCGCCGGAGCACATGGCGCTCGCGAACGTGATGCCGACGACGATCCCCGGTCAGGGCGTCCCGATGCAGCCGTCACAGCCGCAGATGCAGGCGTTGCCGTTCACGTACCCGAACATGGCGGAGCACGTGCAACACGTGCAGAGCTCGCAGCACGCGAAGATGTTGGTGATCACCAACGGCCATCAGCATCACGCAGGCCGCGACTCGACGGCGCACGTGCCGCCGACGCCATACAACGGCCTGCCGGTGATGCAGCCATATGTGGCGCCGCAGCTGTCGCGCCGCACGAAGATGCTGCTCGGCGGCGCCGGGCTGACCGTGCTCGCTGCGATCGCGACGATCGCGATCATCAAGGG
>JACCYD010000115.1 GCA_013696695.1 Deltaproteobacteria bacterium
GAGGAGGCTCGAATCGAGGTCGGCGACGCCCGGCACGTTCTTCATGTGGTCGAGCACCTTCTTGCCGTAGAGCTCGAGCTTCTCGAGGTCAGGACCGCTGATCACGTACGACACGACGGCGTTCTGACCGCCCATCGAGAAATCGTTGACCGGCTGCGCGGCGACGCGGACGGACTTGTCGACCTTCGACAGCACCTCGTTGCGCACGAGGTCCATGATGTCGAATTGCGACCGCGTACGCTTCTCGGGATCGGAGAGCCGGACGTAGACGCGGCCGACGTTCGGCGACCTGCGATCGTCGTCGGCGATCGTCACCAGCGTGCTTGCTACCTCGGGGTAGTTGTTGCGGGTCTGCCGTGCGATGCGCTCGCCGATCAGCGTGGTGGCCTCGAGCGTGGTCGACTCGGGGGCCTGGATATAGATCTCGAACTGCGCCTCGTCGTTGGGCGGGATGAAGTCGCCACCGATCTGCTTCATCGTGACGCCGAGCGACGCGCACGAGCCGAAGATCGCGATGCCGACCACCCAGCGGCGGCGCAGGCAGAATGCGAGGATCGCCGAGTAACCGCGCTGGATCGGGCGGTAGAGCCCATCGCTCATCCGCTCGAGGAACGACTTGCGACGGTGTTCGCCCTCCGGTGGCGGCACCGGCAGCATGCGCGCGGCCATCATCGGCGTCAGCGTGAACGCGACGATCAGCGAGACGCCGATCGCGAACGCCATCGTGATCCCGAAGCTGAACAGGAAGCGGCCGACGATGCCGCTCATGAACGCGACCGGGAGAAACACCGCCATCAGCGACAGCGTGGTGGCGAGGACGGCGAGCCCGATCTCCTTGGTCGCGAGGATCGCGGCCGGGAACGGCTTCATCCGTTTCTCGTCGATGAACCGATAGATGTTCTCGAGCACGACGATCGCGTCGTCGATCACGATGCCGACGGCGAGCGCGAGCGCCAGCAGCGTCATCAGGTTCAGCGTCAGGCCCGCGATCATCATCAGGCCGAACGTCGAGATGATCGAGACCGGGATCGCGATCGCCGCGATGATCGTCGAGCGCAAGCTGCCGAGGAACAGCAGCACCACGAGTGCGGCGAGGAACGCGCCGACCACGAGGTGCTCGAGCACCTGCGACACCGAGGTCCGGATCTGCTCGGAGTTGTCGCGGACGACGTCGACCGAGTAGCCCTTCGGCATGCGTTTCTGGAGCTCGGCGACCTCCGCGCGGATCCGATCGACGACGGCGACCGTGTTGGTGCCGGACGTCTTGCGGATCGACAGCGCGATGGCGGGCTCGCCATTTCGCGACGCTGCGGTGTCCGCGTCTTCGGCGGCATCTTCGATGTCGGCGACGTCGCGCAGGCGAACCGCGTGGGCGCCTTGCTGACGGATGACGATCGAACCGAGGTCGCGCGGATCGAGTGCCCTGCCCTCGACGCGCAACGTCGAGCGGGTCGGACCGGTGTTGATCGCGCCGCTCGGCAAGTTCGCGTTTCCGGACTGCAGCGCGCGGTAGGCCTCGAGCGCCGACACGCCGGTGGCGGCGAGCCGGATGCTATCGAGCTCGACGTTGATCTGACGATCGGTGCCGCCGAGGACGACGACCTGGCCGACGTCCTTGAGGCGCTCGATGCGCTGCTTGACCTGCTTGTCGGCGAACCGCGTGAGGTCGCGGTTATCGGTGCCCGCCGGCCCCTTGACCGCGAGCACGAGGATCGGCGCCGCATCGGGATCCGCACGGCGCACCTCGGGGCGTAGCCCGGGCGGCAGGTCGCGCTGGATCGCGGCGAGCCGCTCCTGGATCGACTGCGCGGCCTTGTCAGGATCGACCTCGAGCGAGAACTGCGCGATCACCATCGACACGCCTTCGGTCGATTGCGAGGCGAGCGAGTCGAGGCCGCTCACCGTGTTGACGGCTTCCTCGACCCTGAGGGTGACGTCGGTCTCGACGGCCGCCGGCGACGCGCCGGGATACGGCGTCAGCACGAGCACCATCGGGAAATCGATCTTGGGGAACTTGTCGACGCCGAGCCGGCTATAGCCGACGCCGCCGACCACCACGAGGATCAGGATCAGCACGGTGGCGAACACCGGCCGTCTGACCGCGATGTTTGACAGCCACTGCATGAGCTACTCCACCACCCGCAGGCCGTCGACGATCTTGTCGTCGAGCACCGCGACCACCTTCTCGCCCGGCTTCACACCCTGCTCGATCGATACCTTGCCGGCTTCCGGCTCGGGCCCGAGCTGGACGATGCGCTCCTCGAGCTCGCCCTTGACCACGACGTAGGCGCGCCACGGGCCGCGGCACGTCTCCTTCTGGATGATCTCCTGCTTGCCGTCCGCGCCGATCTTCAGCTTCGGTTTCTGCTCACACTTGCCGCGAACGGCAGTCCGCGGCAACACCGGTCGCGGAACCTTGCCGATCTCGACGCGCGCCTCGGCGAACATGCCGGGTACGAAGCTCGAGTCCTTGTCGATCCGCGCCTCGATGATCAGCGAACGCGTGCGCCCGATCTCGGCGCCGATGCGCGTCACCGTGGCGCCGTACTTGGCGTCGTCGTCGGCGATCGAGATCAGCTCGACGCGCTGATCGGCGCGAACCGCGTGGACTCCGATCTCGGGCACCGACAGCTCGATCCTCAGTGGATCGTCATCGACCAGCGTGAACAGCGGGCGACCGGGTGCAACCCACTCACCGGGCGTCACCATCTTCTCGGCGACCACACCGTCGAACGGTGCGCGCAACATGCCGTCGGCTACCGACTTCGTCATCATCTGCGTGCGCGCCTCGGCGGCGGAGACCTGTTGAAGCGCCGACGTGCATGCCGTGTTCTGGCGATCGAACTCGCTGCGCGTGATCGCGCCCTTGTCGAGCAGCGACTTGGTGCGGCGGCACTCTTCCTCGGCGAGCTCGCGTTGCGCGCGGGCCGATGCGAGGTTCGCCTGGGCTTCGCGCGCACCGAGCGCCGCGCTACGGACATCGAGCTGGACGACCGGATCGCCCTGCTTGACGCGCTTGCCGCGCTCGATCATCACGTTGATGACCTTGCCGGCCGTATCCGCGCTGACCTCGGCGCGCTGATCCGCGGTGACGATGCCGGACAGCACCACGACCTGCGGCGTCGGTCGAGCGGCCGCGACGACCAGCGCCACCTTGACCGGGGCGGCTGGTTCCTTCTTACCCGCGTCGTCGGTGGCCAGCTTTCCACACGAGACGGCGAACATCAAAAACGTGGCCGAGACAGCTGCACGGAGCGGCATGGCGGCGCTTCGATGCACGGCCCTTGCCAGGAGATACACGCGCGGGCGCCGCTCCGGCGGTCCCAGCTCCCAATCCACCCTGTCGATTTGCCTGACAGGTGTCGGCCGGCCCATGGGACGGAAGCGACCTATTTCGCGTCGTTACCGACCGCGTGGGCGAGCTGCGTCATCGCCACGCGGAGATCGACCCGGGCGTTCAGTGCGGTGATGCGCGCACGTGTGAGCTCGGTTTCGGAATCCACCAGCTCGACCGCCGTCGCACGCTGCGCCGCGAGCAGCGCCTGGCGAACGCGATAGCTCTCCTCGGCCGCGATCAGGCCCTTCTGCGACGTCGCGAGCGAGCGCTGCGCGAGCGTCACCGCCTGCTGCGCCGCGAGCACCGCGAGCCGGGTGCCGCGCTCGAGGTTCTCGCGATCGGCGCGCAGCTCGCGCGCTTCGGCGGCGAACCGCGCCGTGTTCGCCTTCGAGAGCAGCGTCTCGTTGAGCGTCCACGACAGTTGCAGGCCCGCGGCCCAGGTCAGCCTGAACTCGTCCACCTGCGGGAACACGCGCTGGTTCGGACGCGCGTAATCCGCGCTCGCGAACGCCGACAGCTTCGGATACATCGCGGCCTTCTCGGCATCGTGCTGCTTCTGCTTCGCGGCAATGCCGATATCGATCGCGCGAAACTCGAGGCGCTGCTTGGTCGCCGACATCATCAGCGTGTCGAGCGATTGCTCGCCCGGTGCCGTGAGCTCGCCGCGGATGTCCTCGCCGATCGTCAGCGCCTCGTTGCCGGCGCCGATCAACAGCCGCAGCTGCTCCTCGCGGAGCAACGCGAGCTGCGTCAACTGGTCGACGATCTGCTCGGCCTGCGCCTCCTGCGACTCGACGCGCATGCGATCCGCCGTCGACAACCGCTGTGCTTCGGCGAGTGCTCGCACCTGACCGAGGGTGGCGCGGACACCGGTGAGCTGACGCTGCGCGATCATCACCTGCAGCTTCGCGCGGACCCACTCGTAGTAGATCGCCCTCGCCTCTTGCCCGGCATCCACCTCGGCCGCGCGCCTGCCGGTACGCGCCGCTTCGATGCCGAGCCGCGCGCCTTCGATCAGCTTCGGATACCGGACGATGTAATCGCTGAGTGCGATCGCGACCTGCGCTTGCCCGGCGTAACTGTTCACCGCGAACTCGAATGCGGGTGCACCCATGCCGAACGAGATCGGATCGATCGGCGACAGCCGGGTGTACGTCGCGGTCAGCCCGACGCGCGGGATGCGGATCAGCTCCGCCGTCTGCGCGGTCGCCACCGAGACGTCGATCGACGC
>JACCYD010000134.1 GCA_013696695.1 Deltaproteobacteria bacterium
TCCCTGCCCCACCGCGACGCGCGGAACGCGCAGTCCCAGTCGATCGAGTCCGCGGCGACGATCGGTGCGATCGCGTCGTAGAAGTACATCCGATCGCCGCCGAGCTCCGCGCGGATCACCTCGCCGAGCTTGCCCTCGGTGAGCGGGCCGGTCGCCACGATCACCGGGCCGTCGGGCAGCTCCTCGAGCCGGCGCCGCTCGATCCGGATCCGCGGGTGGAGCGCGAGGCGCTGCGTGATCGCGCGCGCGAACCCGAACCGCTCGACGGCGAGCGCCTGCCCGGCCGGCACCCGATGTCGATCCGCGCACGCGATCATCATCGAGCCACATCGCCGCAGCTCGTGCTTGAGTAGGCCGGCGGGCGCGATCGGATCGTCGCTGCGCAGCGAGTTCGAGCACACCAGCTCGCCGAGCAACGGCGATTGGTGCGCGGGTGACATCGCGGCTGGCTTCATCTCGACGAGCGAGACGTCGATGCCAGCCTCCGCGAGCTGCCACGCGGCTTCGCTGCCGGCCATGCCGCCGCCCACCACGGTGACGCGCGTCACCGCAGCCTCCGCTCGCACGCCGCGAGCACGAGCTGGCTCATTTCTCGCCTCGCGGACGCGCGGTCGCGATCGGCATCTCGCCGCCGCGCGCGCCGCCCTCCCAGTCGATACGCGTGATCAGATCGCCACCGTCGAGGCTGCGCCACTGACCACTGCAGGTGCGGCAGCGATACGCGGCGACCACCGACGATCCCTGCTGCTCCGTCACCTGCTCGGGATCCGGCTCGAGGTTCCGTTCGCGGCAGTGCGGGCAGACCTTGCGGGCGAGCAGCGGCTCGACGATCCGGGTCACGCGATCACGCGCCATGCGCGCCGCGCGGAGGATCGATCGCGAGAGCGGCAGCGCCGTCGATGCATCGTCGCGCACGCCGGCGTCCCACGCGGTGCGCGGGATCATCGGCCCGGCATCGAGGCTGCGCCATTGCCCCTCGCACGATCGGCAGCGATACCCGGCGACGTAGCCCAGCTCCCCGCTCGGCGCGAGCTCCGGATCAGGCTCGAGCTTCCTCTGATGGCAGGTCGGACAGATCTTGCGCACCAGCAGCGGCTCGACGAGCACGCGCGCGGCACGGGCGATCCGGTCGCGCAGCACGCTCATCGATGAACCCTGGCGCGTGGAATCTCCTCGCGCGCCCCGGCTTCCCACGCGGAGCGCGGGATCAGCGGGCCGCCATCCTCGCGCCGGAACTCGGCCTCGCAGTGCGGGCAGCGAAACTGCCGCGCATCCGGAGCTTGGTCATCGACGCCGCCGGCGCTCGCCCTCAGATCGAGCTCGAGCCCGGGCTTGCGGCACGCGGGGCAGCGCGTTCGAGACAACTGCACGACGACCGCCATCACCCCGATCGCGGCAGCGGCGATCGCGATCGTCAACCCGATGCCCCACCACTCGTCGGTGGTCATCTACGCGGCGCTCTCCTCGCTGTCATCGACGCCTTGCTTCCAGTCACACTCGAGGCAGCGCAGCGTGGTGCCGCTCTTGTTCTCCTTCTTGACCACGAACTTCGCGGCGCAGATCGGGCACGGCGTCGGCACCGGCTTGTCCCACGCCACGAAGTCGCACTGCTTCTTCGCCCAGTTCGAGCAGCCGTAGAACGGCTTGCCGCGACGCGACCGCTTCTCCGCGATGTAGCCGCCGCAGCCGGGGCGCGGACACTTGACGCCGAGCGAGATCGCCTTCGTCGTCTTGCACTCGGGGTACTTCGTGCACGCCAGGAAGCTGCCGAACCGGCCGCGCTTGATCGTCATCGGCGCGCCGCAGGTCTCGCAGATCTCGTCGGTGGTCTGCACCGGCACCTTCTCCCAGGTGCCGTCGAGGTTCTTCACCACCTCTTGCGTGGTGCGGCACTCGGGATAGCCCTGGCACGCCAGGAAGCTGCCGTTGCGGCCCCACTTGATCACCATCGGCTTGCCGCACTTCTCGCACACCCACTCGGTGGGGATTTCCTCGCGCTTGACGTTGCGCATCTCGGCGCGCGCCTTCTCGAGCTCGTCGCTGAACGGGCCGTAGAACTCGCCGAGCAGCTTGCGCCACTCGACGGTGCCCTCCTCGACCTTGTCGAGCTTGCTCTCCATCTCCGCGGTGAAGGCGGACGACACGATCTCCGGGAAACTCTCGACGAGCAGGCCGTTGACCAGCACGCCGAGCTCGGTGGGCCAGAACCGGCCTTCCTTCTTCTCGACGTAGCCGCGGTCGACGATGGTCGACATGATCGACGCGTACGTCGACGGACGACCGATGCCGCGCTCCTCGAGCTCCTTGACGAGAGACGCCTCGGAGAACCGCGGTGGCGGCTGGGTGAAGTGCTGCTCGGGACGGACCGATTCGAGGGTGATGGCATCGCCGACCTCGAGCACGGGCAGCAGGCGATCGGCGCTCTCGGCGGCCTCGGCCTTGGCGTCGTCGGTCTCGGCGACCTCGTACACCTTGGTGTAGCCGGCGAACTTCATGATCTGGCCGGTGGCACGCAGCTGGGCAGCGCCGCGATCGATATCGACCGTGGTCGCGTCGTACACCGCTTGCACCATCTGCGACGCCACGAAGCGCTGCCAGATCAGGGTGTAGAGCTTCACCAGCTCGGTGCCTTCGGGGTGCTCCGCGAGTGCGACCGCGACGCGATCGGGCGGCCACTCCATCAGCGTCGGGCGGATCGCCTCGTGGGCATCCTGCGTGCGACCCTTGTTCGCGTACGTGTTCGGCGCCTCGGGCAGGTAGTCGTTGCCGTAGGCATCGAGGATGTGCTGGCGCACCGCGGCGAGCGCATCGTCGGAGACGCGCGTCGAGTCGGTACGCATATAGGTGATGAGGCCGGTCGGGCCTTCGTCGCCGAGCTCCACGCCCTCGTAGAGCCGCTGCGCGAGCGCCATCGTGCGCTTCGCCGAGTAGCGCAGCTTGCGGGCCGCATCCTGCTGCAGGCGCGACGTGATGAACGGCGCCTGCGGCTTGCGCTTGCGCTCCTTGCGCTCGACGCCGGTCACCACCGCGGGACCGG
>JACCYD010000137.1 GCA_013696695.1 Deltaproteobacteria bacterium
GCGCGATGCGATGCGGTGGGCCGGCGAAGATCCGCAGCTCTGCAAGCAAGCCGCCGCCGCCCTCGGCAGGGCGCTATGGGATGCCGCGAAGGCCGAGGGCATCGCGACGGAGCGCGATCGCACGCGCGTGCGCGAGGCTGCGGACCTGCTGGTCACCGGCGACGAACATGGCCTCGCCGGCGAGGCGCTCGGGGCGATCGGCGATCATCTGTCTGCAGCGAACGCGTATTCGGCGGGTGGGCTCGTCGAGCGGATGGAGGTCGCGCTGTCGAAGGACGACGATCTCGCCAGCAAGCAGCGCGACGAGAAGACGGCGTTCGCCGACTACGAGACCTCGATGCGCGTCGGTCGGCGCGACGAAGCACGCACCGAGCTGGTGCGTGCGGTCGCCGCCGCCGCGCACGCGGGCGAATACCGCCGCAAGCTCGATCACCTCGACACCGCGCTGCTCACCGCGGGCAAGCTCGAGCTGCGCCGTCGAGGCAAGCCGTTGATCGTGGCGTGCGCGGCGCAGAAGCTGGTGCTCGGTCGCGATCAGCTGTGCGACCTGACGCTGCGCGCCGGCGGCGTGTCGCGCCAGCATGCCGAGATCGACCGCGACGACGGCCACTTCATCTTGCGCGACCTCGACTCGCGCAACGGCACCTCGGTGGCCGGCTTGCCGCTCGCCGGTCGCGTCCCGCTCGTCGGCGCCGGCCGGTTCGGGCTCGGCGACGAATGCAATCTCGACTTCGAGATGGAGGATGCCCGCCTGATCGTGAAGGTCGCGAACGGCCTCGATCGCGGCGTCGCGCTGATCGCAGGCGACGAGGGCGCGAAGCTGTCGCTCGCTCCACTCGGGCTCGGGCTCGATCTGGTCTTCCAGCGTGGCCGCCCGCTGCTCGGCCGCGGCAGCTGTCGCGAGGTGGCGTTCAACCACGAGCCGCTCGGCGATGTTCGAGTCCAGCTGATCCGCGGCGATCGCATCGTCGCCGACGGTGACGAGATCGAGGTCGGCTGATGGGGTTCTGGGGTCGACTGTTCGGCAGGAAGCCGGAGCCGCCGCCGGCGCCTTCGCCTGCTCCGAGCCCCGAGCCGCAACACCTCGGCTCCGAGGACGAGGTCTTCCTCGCGCAACTGGTCGCCGATCTCGCGGCCGGCAAGCGGCGCGAGGAGGTCGGCAACAAGGACGTGCTCGTGCGGATCGACGCCGTATGGACGTCAGGCCACGAGCGGCTCGCGATCGAGTGGATGGAGAAGCTGCTCAGCGTTCCAGAGGTGCCGCTAGCGCCGACCTCGGCGTTGCGCGCGCTGCTCGTCGAGCGCTACGAGCAACGCGGCGAGCTCTACACTGCCGTGCTCCACCTCGAGATGTTGATCACCGAGGATGCTCACGCGTTGCGCGCGCACTACTTGCTCGCCGAGCACGCGCGCCATCGCGGGGACAACGAACGCGCGCTCAAGCACTACGAGATCGTGCTCGGTCGCGATGTCGATTACCCGAACGTGCGCGTCCGCGTCGAGCGCCTCCGCACGAGTGCCGGTCGCGCCGCTCCCGTCGCCGGCGAGACGATCGCCGCAGGTGATGTCGCGGGCATCCAGGCGGGCGCGCGGTACCGGCTCGTCCGCGAGCTCGGTCGGGGCGCCACCGGCGTGGTTTATCTCGCACGCGATGCCGAGCTCGAGCGCGACGTCGCCGTCAAGCTGCTCCATCCACACCTCGCTGGCATCGAGCGCGCCGATGCGCTCGCGCGGTTCTTTCACGAGGCGCGCGTGATGGCATCGCTGCGCCATCCCAACGTCGTCGCGGTGCTCGACATCGACGAGGCCTCGCGCCGCATCGTGATGGAGCTCGCCGCGGGCGGCACGCTGCGCGATGTCCTGCGCGAACGCGGTGCTCGTCCGCTACGCCGCGCCGTCGAGCGGCACGGCCAGATCTTGTCGGCGCTGGTCGCCGCGCATCGCCGTGGCATCGTCCACTGCGATCTCAAGCCGGCAAACTTGATGTTCCGCCGCGACGTCGATCTGCCCGGTGTCGAGGTCATGCTCGGCGACTTCGGCGTCGCCCACCTCCCGGATGCGGCCGGCCACGTCGGTGCCACCGGCAAGCGCGAAGCGATCGGCACGATCGCGTACATGGCTCCCGAGCAGCGCCGCGGCGACCTGTCACCCGCGGCCGATGTCTACGCGAGTGCGGTGGTGTTGTTCGAGAATGCCTGCGGACGCACCCCGTGGTCGCGCGACGTGCTGATGGCCGGCACGCGCACGGCCGACGATTTCCTGCTGCCGCAACACGTGATGGCGCAGGCGCCAACGATCGCCGACGAGATCCAGCATCACCTGCTGCGGATCGGCGACCCCGATCCCGCGAAGCGCCCGACGACGATCCAGGCGCTCGGTGAAGCGCAGCGCCTGCGCGAGCTGATCATCGCAACCAGCAGCTCGGCCTGAAGCGATCCTGCATGCTTACCTACCGGGGACAGGATCCACCCCTTCAGGTAGGCGACACCATTGGCGTTCTGGCCCGAAACGTAAAATTGGTTTCCGGACGCTGCGAAAACCGATTTTACGTTTCCGGCCAGATCGTTAGCGATTTCGCGCGCCTGGAGGGGTGGATCCTGTCCCCGATGTGCAAGTGCTCGGAAAGAGCGGCCGCTACCGGTCTACTCTTCTTTGACGGGCGTGGCCTTGAGCGCGGCCTTGCCCTCTTTGATGTAGACCGTGAACCGGACCTCGCGGCACCCGGTCTTCGCGATCAGGTCGTCGCGGTTCTTCACCAGCTTCTCGCTGAACTTCTCGTAGGTCAGGCCCGACGTCGGCTCGTTGCAGCTCTTCTTGACCGCGAGGAACTGGTCGTAGACCTGCCTGAAGTACGGGTCGACGCGCGGCGACGACTCGGGTGACTTCGGCAGCTGTGCTGCCTGCGACCCACCGAGGATGTCGTCGTCCAACGTGAGCGGTGGAGCGGATTGAGCGGTGATCGAAGGGCTGTTGTTGCCGGCGGCCTCGAAGCCAGTGCCGACCAGATCCTGCGGGGGGCGCGGCTGCGGCGTCGGCGTCGAGATGGCGGGGAACGCCGGCGGCGTCTTCCTGACGGGCGGTGGCGTGCCCGGACGAGAGGGCGGCGGCGTGGGCATGCGCGCGGGCTGCGATCCGGAATCGCCGAACCGGAACTCCGACGGTGGCGGCGAGACAGCTGGGGCAGCGCCACCCGGGCGAATGGAAGGCAACGCGGTCGCCAGCAGATCGATCGTGCCGAGGCTGCCTTCAGGCGCGGGGCCGAGCAGCTGATCGAGATCCTTCTTCGCCGTCTTCGCTTCGCGGCCGAGCTTGTCGATGTGGATGTTCACGCTGCGCGCGATCGATCCGAACTTGCCGGGATGGATGTCCTCGGCCAGACGTTCGGAGTCGCCCTTCGCGAGCTTGACGGTATCCGCGGCGAGTCGCCGCAGCGGGCGATCGGCTTCGAACAGCATCAGGAAGATGCCGACGCCGAGGGCGAGCAGGAAGCCACCACCGACGAGGATCCACGGGAAGCTACCGAAGCCGAGGTCGTCCTTGGTGGCGCCGCCGAGCGTCGCGCCGAACCCGATCTCGGCCGGCTTCTTCGCGAACACCGAGTAGAACGCACCGCGTGCGCCCGCTTCACCGGGGAGCCGCGCGACGAGCGCGCTGTACGAATCACCGCCGGCACGCACCGCGAGCGGCGTGTTGATGTCGTTCGTGCAATCGGTGGCGAGCTCGGGGCCTTTGAGCTTCGCGACGCCCTGGGCCATCGTGCTCTGCTCGAGCGCGGCGGCTTCGGTGGCGGCGAGCGTGTCGTTGTTGAGGTAGAAGCCGAGCTCGACGAGCAGAGACTTGCCGACGATCTTCTTCGCGAATTCGGTGTCGATCTTGTGGCCGAGCACGATCGCGCCGACGTACTCGGTGCCCTTGATCACCGGCGACGCGGCAACCAGGAACGTCGTGCGGCCGAACATCCAGATGTCGTCGCGCAAGTACCCGGCAAGGGCATCGTCGACGAGCGGGCGCCCGGCGAGCACGTCGCCGAACTCGGAATCCTCGTAGCGAACACGCGCGACGACGCGGCCCTTGCGATCGATCAGGATCGCGAACGCCGGGTTGCGCTTACCCTTGATGCCATCCATCACCGTCTCGCCGATGCCGCGGACGGTCTTCATGCGCTTCTCGTCGAGCGTGGCCTGGGCCGAGGCGTCGGCGAGCTCGCGCTCGATGTCCTCGTTGCGCGCGAACTTACCGGCCAGGTCGACACGATTGCGCGCGTCGCCCTCGAGCAAGATGTTGATCACGCCGCACGCCACGGTGAGCCGCCGCGTCTCCTCTTGCACCGCCGCGCGTTGCGCGGGCCGCGGCATCACGAGCGCGACCGTCAAGGCGATGGCAGCTCCCACCGCGACGACGAAGAACCAGATCTTTGACCAGAACACTGGTTACTTCGCCTTCTCTGTCGGGTTTGCGAGCGAAGCGATCTTGATCGTTGGCTCGGTCTTGCCCTTGGCTGCCACGGTGACCGTCTCGGTCTGCGCGAGCCAGTGATCCTTGAAGAACACGCGGAGCTTGTAGGAGCCCTCCGGGACGTCGAGCTCGAACTTGCCGGCGGCATCGACGTTCGCGACGTACGGCGTGTTGACGACGACGACCCGGCCGATCAGGTGCGGCGCGTCCTTGTCGGTGATCGTGTAGATCTTCGGCTCGGTGGTGTTGAACGAGCGCTCGCCGATCTTGGGGTTGATGAGGCCGGTCTGGATCAGCTTCGGATCCTCGAGGGCGACCAGCGTGCGTGCGGTGTTCGAGGTATTGCGAATCACGACCTGCGCACCCGCCGGCGCGCCGATCACCGGCTTCGCGAACGAGTCACCGACGAGATCCCACTTCACCTGACCAGGACTCTCGGGCTTGGCGGTGTCGCCATCCTTCTCGAGGGCGACCAGCAACAGCGGCGTGACCGGCACGCCCTGGATCGGTTTCTTCGGATTCTCGACGCGATCGACGAAGCCTTTGACAGTCGGCGGAGGCCGCTCGGGCGCCGTCGGCAGCTCGATCTTGCCGTGGACCGGGTTGGCGGCGGTGTTGTGATGGACAACCGAGACCAGAATCACCGGAAGCGCCAGGCGGTGCATGAATCGTTGCCGATCGTAAAACCCGGCACTCCCGACGGCAAGCCGCTACGCCCGCGAACGCATCGGAGAATCGCTCTGCGAATTCGCAACGCAACCCGGACGCCTTGCCGGCGATAGGCCGCTCGTGCTCGCACTCCCGCCCCGCCCGCTCGCCGTCGCGATCGCGTTCGCGCTCGGAATCGCGCTCGCGCCGGCCCTCGACCGTGCCGGCGGCCCGGTGTCGGCACGCTGGGTCGCGGCCGCCGCGCTCGGGTTCCTCGCGACCCGGCGACGGTCGTTCGTGCTCGGTGCCGTGCTCGCCGCGGGGGCTGCCCACGGCGGGCCTCCCGAGCTGCAAGACGTCGACAGCGTCGACGATCGCCGCCTCGATCACCTCACGGGCGAGGTCGCCGGCCCGGTCATCCGCACCACCCAGCGCTGGGGCGCGCGGCTGGCCGACACACAGATCTGGGTGTGGGCACCCGAGCCCATCGAGCCGGGCGAACGGATCGAGGTCGTCGGCTACCTCGCGACACCCGCCGGTCCGCGCGGTCCCGGGCTCGTCGATCCCGCCGATGCGGTTCGCGCGCGTGGCGCCGCCCTCCAAATCTCGGCCAGGTCGGTCACCCGCCTCGCGAACGATCCCGGCGCCACCGCGCGGTTCTGGCGATGGGCCGGCGCCATGCAGCGCACGTGGGCGGCTGACATCGACGAGGCCGGTGGCGATCCGATCGGGCGAGCGGCGCTGCGCGGCATCGCGGTCGGCGATCGCAGCACCGTGCCACCCGAGCTCGACGCGCGCTGGCGAGCTGCGGGCATCTACCACGTCCTCAGCGTGTCGGGCCTTCACCTCGCCGTCGTCGCCGGGCTGCTCTACTGGTTACTTCGCAAGGCGCTGGCCGCGTCCCCGCTCGGCGGCCGCATTCGCCCGGCGCGGTGGGCGGCTCCGATGGCGTTCGTGCTCGCGGTCGTCTACACCGCGATCACGGGCGCCCAGCTCGCGACGCTCCGCGCGCTGATCGTCGTCGGCGTGATGTTCGTCGGCGCGATGCTCGATCGCCCGGCGCGACTCGCCGACGCCCTCGCGGTGGCCGCCCTGGCGATCCTGGTGTGGCGTCCCGGAGACCTGTTCGATCCGGCGTTCCAGCTGTCGTTCGCCGCTGCACTCGTGCTCGCGGTTCGCCAAGGCATCGAGCGCAAGCGCGGCGTGCGCGGCTGGATCGCGAACGCGCTCGCGACCTCGGCGTGGGTGTCGCTCGCGACCGCACCGATCACCGCGTTTCAGTTTCACGAGGTCACCGCCGGTGGCGTGGTCGGCAATCTGATCCTGACGCCGATCGTCGAGCTCGTCGCGCTGCCCCTCGGGCTCGGTGGCCTCGCGCTCGGGTGGGACCTGCCGGTGCGGATCTCCTCGGAGCTGGTCGGGGTCGTCGACACGCTCGCCGCACAGCTCGCCACCGTCGCACCGGTCGGCAAGATCGCACTCGCGAACCCGCTGCTCCTCGCCGCGCTCGTCGCGCTGTCGATCGTCCTCGCGATGCCGCGCTCGTTCGGCACCAAGTTGCCGCGCGTCGCGTGCTGGGTCGCGCTGTGCCTCGGCTGGTCATTCGGTCGCGTGCCGCCGCCCGACGGCGCGCTGCGCGTGACGTTCGTCGACGTCGGCCAGGGCGACGCCGCGATCCTCGAGTTGCCCGACGGAGACGTCATGCTGATCGATGCCGGTGGGCTCGCCAACGCGCGCGATCCGGCGATCGCC
This sequence comes from Deltaproteobacteria bacterium, assembly GCA_013696695.1. GTDB lineage: Bacteria > Myxococcota_A > Polyangia > Haliangiales > Haliangiaceae > JABFXX01. The sequence goes on from JACCYD010000137.1 coordinate 6,856, forward strand.
TCGCGGCCTGGCCGCACGATCGCGCGCGTGCTCGCGGCGTACGGCCACACGCGTGTCGACGTCGCGATGATTTCGCATCCGCACCCGGATCATTATCTCGGGCTCGTCGGGCTCGGCCTCCCGATCGGCGAGCTGTGGTTCGCGCCCGAGGCGCCCGGCGGTGACTCGGCATTTCGCGCGCTGGCTGATCAATTGGCCAGGCGCGGAACCCGGCTCGTTCACCCACCGCTCGGCCACATCCCGCGCGGTGGCGTCG
>JACCYD010000150.1 GCA_013696695.1 Deltaproteobacteria bacterium
GATCGGGGTTGCGAGCTTCGACCGCGTCGTACAGCCCAGCCTTTCCCGACAGCTTGACGAGCGACGTCAGGCACGTGGCGAGCGTGCCCGTCGGCTTCTCGAACACCAGCTGATCGGTGATCGCTCGCCCGGCCGCAGGGGTGCCACGAAGCACGGGACGCGGACAACTTCGCGTCTTGTTGCTGACGAATCGAGCTCGCAGCGCACTCTCGAACTTCTTGATCTCGTCGTCGGTGAACAAGCGCACGTTCGGCGCGGCCACCGAGCTCGCGCACCAGATCACGAGCAGGCACGTCACGAGCACCAGTCGATTCATGCTCCCCAGTACACCAGATTCCGACCCGGCCGGCCTCTCGCTAACGACCCCGACCGCCAGATCGTGAACAGCAACCCGCAGAACCTTCATCCCGCAATTCGTACAAAGAACAGCCGCCCGACCGGGCATCGCGAACGGCCGTCGCCCGATTCCCACGATCGCGGCGCGTTGATTTCGGCACGACTTCCAATCGGGCGCGCAGTGGGCGCATCCTCTCGGCCATGGCCAAGGCCAAGGCGGCGAGTCGTTCGAAGTTGGTGACCGATCCGGCGGGTCGGCTCGGGATCCTGCTCGCGGCGTGGCGAGAGTCGCGCGCACCGGACCTGTCCTCTCTCGTCGCTCGCGCGTCGCGGATCGCTGCGCGCGGTCGCGAAGCCATCACCGGCACGAATCCCAAGGACCTCCAGCTCGCCTGGCTCGCCGTCGAGGCCAAGCACGACCCGGTCGACCTCGATCGGCTGCTCGCGACGTTGACCGACGGCCGCTGCGAGCACGCGATCGAGCGCCTGGCCAAGCTCGCGAAGTGGCCTGTCGATTCGCGCACCATCGAGAAGCTCGTGACGATCGTCGAAGCCGATCCGGCGCTGCGACGCGGTGAGGTGTCGCCGGTGCCATTCACCTCGCTGCCAAATCGCCCGTTCTGGAAGTCACTGCTCGCGCTACTCCAAGACCACGGCGACGCGACCATCGTGCCAAGGCTGCGAGCGATCGCCGCGCGCGAGACCCGATCGGGGTTCGCGGAATGGCTCTCCCGCTCCCTCACGAAGTTGATCCCGATACTCGAGGCGCACACGCCGAGCACGTCCACAGATCCGCAGATCGCGGCGATCGCAGCACACATCGAGCGCGACGAATCCGCCGACCAACCAACCGTCGAGACCGGAGACTCGCTCTACGCGGCGGTGTGGGCGGCGCCCGACGACGATGCCCCTCGTCTCGTGCTCGCCGATTTTCTGTCCGAGCGCGGCGATCCACGCGGCGAGTTCATCTCGCTCCAGCTCGCGCGCCACGCCAACACGCTCGACGCGGCCGGCAAGAAGCGCGAGAAGGAGCTGCTCAAGCGTCACAAGAAGCAGTGGCTCGGCCCGATCGCCCCACTGATCCAGCTCCACAACTTACGCTTCGAACGCGGCTTCCTCGTGACCTGCCAGCTCGAACCGAACGCCGAGCTCGAGAAGACCCTCGGGGCCCACCCGGCGTGGTCGACGATCCGCGAGTACCTGATCCACCACTACAGCATCAACGCGGGCACCGGGAAGCGGCTGGTCGCGCTCCTCGAGAAGCACGGCGCCCAGCGGACCCAGCAGAAGTTCACGCGCGGCATCGAGTGACTCAGCGCACCGCTCGTATGCGGCGGCGCGCGAGGTACGCGACCAGCCGGATGCGACGCTCGACGACCAGTCGCCCGAACGCGACCACGATCGGATCGCTCGGCAGTGCGTTCGACAACCGCGTGCCGAGTGCGAGCGATTGCACCGGCGTCAGTTGCTCGAGCAGTGTTGCGATCTCGAGCTCCTTGCGGTCGTTGCCGGTGCGGTGAGTCTCACCACCGCGCAGCGGCTGAGCGATCGCGTCGATGATCTGTTGCTCGATCGGGATCGCGATCGGTGCTGCGGACGCTGCCTGGTGCGTGGCCGATGGTTCCCAGACGGAAACCTTCGGCGCCTGGTCGCGCAGGCGCATCGAGTCGATGCGGGTCTCGAGCGGTTCGACAGGAGCGAGCTGATTGGCCATACGAGCCAACCCATCGCCCGCTCGCGCCCCGAGTTGCCTCCGGTGCAACCTCGCGAAATCCGATAGAGATCACATCCCGAACGGCATCGCGGCCATGACGGCGATGAAGAACACGATGCCGACCAGCATCAAGAGCGAGCCGATGATGCCGCAGATGTAGCCGGCGTTGACCATGCCGTGGTCGGCACGCGACACCAGTCCCGCGTTGATCCGTGCGAGCTCGCCATGGCCCATGTACCAGGCGATCGGGCCGAGCGCGCCGCAGACGACGAGCGAGAGGATGCCGAGCACGAGCACGGCAACTGCGTTCGAGGAGCGCGGTAGCTCCGCGGCTGGACCAGACGGGAATGGCGAGTACGTGGGGTGTGAAGCGTCGGGATCGACCGGCGTCGCGTGGCTCGACAACTTGGTCGCGCACTGCGAGCAGAAGTTCGAGTCGAATCCATTCTGGAATCCGCAGACAGGACAGTGGGTCAAGGTGTCAGCAATTTAGGGATGGCGGATTGGCATGCAAGGGGAGCTAACCGTGGGATTCTCGACGCGTGAAACTGCTTCGAGACACCTTCTGTTCGTTTTGCGGAATGAAATATGCCGAGCCGCTCGCGTATCCACGCACCTGCGCTGGTTGCCAGACGCCGGTGTGGTCGAACCCGATCCCGGTAAACGTGCTGCTGGTACAGGTCGAGGATGGCGATCGCACGGGGCTGCTGGTGATCCGACGCGCGATTCCGCCAGCGATCGGAAAGCTGGCGCTGGTGGGCGGCTTTCTCGAGGACCACGAGTCCTGGCAAGTGGGCGGCGCACGGGAGGTCATCGAGGAGACCGGCTTGACGATCGATCCGGAGAAGCTGGTCCCGTTGTGGTGGGCGTCGAGCACGCCGAAGCCGAACCGCGTGTTGATGTTCTCGCTGTCGCCGCCGATCAAGGC
>JACCYD010000176.1 GCA_013696695.1 Deltaproteobacteria bacterium
GAAGGAGAGATCCCATGGCGACCCGTATCGCGATCAACGGTTTCGGCCGCATCGGACGCTGCGTCACGCGCGTCCTCGAGAGCGCGAAGAACGCGGACATCCAGCTGGTGGCGATCAACGATCTCACTGATCCCGCCACGCTCGCTCACCTGCTCGCGTTCGACTCCGTGCACCGCACCTTCGCGACGCCGGTCGAGGCAGCCAGCGACGGCATCGTGGTCGGCGGTCGGAAGATCCCGATCTTCGCGAAGAAGGACCCCGCCGAGCTGCCTTGGAAGGACCTCGGCGTCGACATCGTGATGGAGTGCACCGGCGTCTTCCGCGACAAGGCGGGCGGCGAGAAGCACATCGCGGCGGGCGCCAAGCGCGTGATCATCAGCGCGCCGGGCGAGAAGGACATCGACGGAACGTTCTGCGTCGGCATCAACACCGACGGCTACGACGCCGCGAAGCACCGCATCATCTCGAACGCGTCGTGCACCACGAACTGTCTCGCCCCGATGGCGAAGGTGCTCCACGACACCTTCGGCCTCCTCAAGGGCCACATGGTCACGGTCCACTCGTACACGAACGACCAGAACCTCCTCGACCTGCCGCACAAGGATCTGCGCCGCGCGCGCGCCGCGGCCCTGTCGATCATCCCGACCACTACCGGCGCGGCCACCGCCGTCGGCGAAGTGCTGCCGGAGCTCAAGGGCAGGCTCGACGGGATCTCGATGCGCGTCCCGACGCCCAATGTCTCGGTCGTGGACCTCGCCGTCATTGTCGACAGGAAGACCTCGAAGGAAGAGGTCAATGCGGCGTTCAAGGCTGCCGCTGACGGTCCTCTCAAAGGAATTCTCGAATACAGCACCGCCGAGCTCGTCTCGATCGACTTCCGCGGCAACCCGCACTCGTCAATCGTGGACGTCCCGTACACGAGCGTGATGGACGGCGACTTCGTCAAGGTACTGGCCTGGTACGACAACGAATGGGCCTACTCGAGCCGCTGCGTCGATCTGCTTCGCTTCATCGTGAAGAAGGGGCTGTAGAGCGTGGGGAGTGGAATGCCACGCAGCATCAAGGACCTCGATCTCAAGGGGAAGCGCGCGTTCATCCGCGTCGACTTCAACGTGCCGATCAAGGACGGCGCGATTGGCGACGATACGCGGATCCGCGCCTCGCTGCCGTCGATCCATTACGCGCTCGAGCAGGGGGCGACGGTCGTTCTTGCCTCGCACCTCGGACGTCCGAAGGGCAAGCGCAATCCCGAGTACTCGCTGAAGCCGGTCGCGGCACGGCTGGCGGAGCTGCTCGGACGTCCGGTGGATTTCGCTGAGGACTGCATCAGAGAGCAGGCGGTCCGGGCGGTCGAGCAGGCCGCGAAAGGCAGCAGGATTGTGCTGCTCGAGAACCTGCGTTTTCACCCGGAGGAAGAAGCCAACGACAGCGCTTTCGCGAAGCAGCTGGCGGGGCTGGCCGATGTTTACGTGAACGACGCATTCGGATCCGCCCATCGGGCGCACGCGTCAACCGAAGGCATCGTGCATCACGTCAAAGAGGCAGCGGCGGGGTTGCTGATGGCGGCCGAGCTCGAGCATCTCGGCCGCGTCCTCGAGAATCCGGAGCGGCCGTTCGTCGCAATCCTGGGCGGAGCGAAGGTCTCGGACAAGCTTGAAGTGATCGAGAACCTGATCCCGCGCGTTGATGCGCTGCTCATCGGCGGGGCGATGTCGTATACCTTCTTCAAAGCGCGCGGCCTGCCGGTCGGAAAGTCGCTTGTCGAAGAGGACCTGATCGGCGCGGCCCGGGACATCGAGCAGCGGGCGAAGGAACGGAACCTGCGCCTGGAGCTCCCGGTCGATCATGTGGTGGCGCCGAAAATCGATGCCGGCGCGGCGTTCGAGACGCTTCCCGTCGCCGACGCGGCCATCGGCGATCGCATGGGGCTCGACATCGGACCCGGAACGGTCGCGCTGTATAAAAGCATCATCGGCAGCGCGAAGACGATTACCTGGAACGGCCCGATGGGCGTCTTCGAGATCGAGCCCTTCAGCCATGGCACAATCGACATCGCGAAGGCGGTCGCCGGCGTGAAGGGCACGACCATCATTGGCGGCGGCGACTCGATCGCGGCGGTCGCCAAGGCGGGTGTCACCGATCGCATCACGCACATCTCGACGGGCGGCGGCGCGTCGCTCGAGTTTCTGGGCGGGCGCAAGCTCCCTGGAGTGGTGGCGCTCGGATAGAGCCATCACGCGATCGGGGCATCGGGTCATCGGGTCAGGATCAAACATGCGAACTCCGTTCATCGCGGCGAACTGGAAGATGAACAAGACCGTCCACGAGGCGGTCGTGTTCGCGAAGGAGTTTCGGGGCCTGTTGAAAGATGCCGCGGGCGTCGAGATCGTCCTGGCCCCGCCCTTCACCGCGCTGCACGCGGTCGCCGAAGCTGTGCGCAACAGCCCCATCGGCATTGCCGGGCAGGACCTGTACTGGGAGCGCGAAGGGGCGTTCACCGGAGCGACGAGCGGTCCGATGCTGAAGGAGGCGGGGGCCGAATACGTCATCATCGGCCACTCCGAGCGACGCCGATTGTTCGGCGATACTGACGCCATCGTCAACAAGAAGCTCGTGGCCGCAATGGGTGCCGGCCTGACACCGATCGTCTGTATCGGGGAAACGCTGGAGGAGCGTGAGCGGGAAGAAACCGCCGCGGTGCTCGACCGGCAGCTCAAGGGTGGGCTCGACGGCCTCAGCGGCGATCAGATTGCGACGCTCGTGCTCGCCTACGAGCCCGTCTGGGCCATCGGGACCGGCCGGAATGCCACACCGATGCAGGCGGCCGAAGCGCACGAACACATTCGAACGAGGATTCGCCAGTGGTTCGGCGCCGGCGCGGCCGATCACTGTCACGTAA
>JACCYD010000183.1 GCA_013696695.1 Deltaproteobacteria bacterium
TCGCGCGGCGTCATCACGCGCTTCTGATCGCCCTTCGCGGAACCCGCAGGCCGCACACCCGGCGTGACCACGAGAAAGCCCGGCGGTGCGATCGCGCGAATCGCGGCGACCTCGTGCGGCGACGCGACGACACCATCGCACCCAGCCGCGATCGCGAGCTGCGCGCGCAGCTCCACCAGCTTGCCGATCGGGCCGTTCGCACCGATCGCCGTGAGGTCCGCTTCGTCGAGCGACGTCAACACCGTGACCGCGAGGACGCGCATGTCCCCCTTCGCCTCGACCGCGGCTTCGAGCATCGCGCGACCACCGCCCGCATGCACCGTGAGCAGCCCGGCACCGAGGGAAGCCACCCGCGCGGTCGCACGCGACACCGTCTCCGGGATGTCGTGCAGCTTGAGATCGAGCATCACGCGGCGCTGGCGCGCGTACGCGTCGACGATCGACGGCCCTTCGGCGCAGAACAGCTCGAGCCCGATCTTGACCCAGCTCGGGACGTCACCGAGGCGCGCGACCAGCGCATCGGCATGCGTGCGATCCGGAGCATCGAGCGCCGCGATCAGTCGGTTACCGACAGAAAAGGCAGCCACGCCCCGCGGTGTATCACTTGAGCGCGCGAATCGCGAACACGCCGGACTCGTCGACGACGGTGTAGAGCACACCGGGATCGGCGCGCCGATGCTCGGCGTCGAACTTGATCGTGCCGGTGACGCCGGAGAGCGAGCCACCCGCGAGTGTCGCGGCGAGCCCTGCGCGACCACCCGTGCCGGCAGCGGCTGCGAGTTGCGCGGCGTCGTACGCGTACGCTTCGTTGACGCCCGGTGCGCGGCCGAACGCGGCGAGGAAGCGATCGAGAAACGCCTTCTGCGCGGCGTCCTTGTCGTCGGGGTAATAGCCCGGTGCGAGGATCGCGCCTTCGGCATGGCGCTCGGCGTTCGCGACGAACGTGCCGGTGAGCCCCTCCGCCGTCGACAACAGCACGATCGGCCGGCCGCCCGCGGCGCGCTTGGTGCCGAGTGGCTTCGGGACGCGGCCGCTGGCAGATACTGCCGGTGCGATCAGCGCGAGCTTGTCGGCTTCGTCGGGAACGAACAGCGCCTCGAAGCTGCCCGACAGCTTGCCGGCGAAGCTGACGAACGACTTGGTGGCCGGCGGATAGATCACCTTGCTGGTGACCGAACCGCCGCCCTTGGAGATCTCGTCGGCGAACGCGGCGGTGACCGAGCTGCCGTACTTGTCGTCGGGCGCCATGATCGCGAACGACTTGATGCCGGCCGACAACAGCTTCTTCGCGAGCGACCGCGCGCGCGCTTCGGCGGAATGCCGCATGTGAAATACGAACCGCCCCGTCGTCCGTTCCTCGGGTCGGCTCGCGAGCGACAGCAGCGGCACGCCGAGACCTTCCGCGCGCCCGCCGGCGGCATCGACCGACGCGCCGTCGATCGGGCCGACGATCGCGACGACGTTGTGCTTCGCGAGCTCCTCGACGGCGGCCACCGCACCGGAAGGATCCACCACCGCCCGCAGCTCGATCGCCACCACGCCACCCGCATCGGCAGCACCGGCGGCGAGGCCGAGCCCTGCGGTCGCGCCTTCGCCCGCCTTGTTCTTGCCCGATGGCATCACCGCGCCGACCAGGCCCGCCTGACCGGGGCCACCACTCGCCGCGACGCTGGCGCGAATCGTCTTCGGCAAGCCGACCGCCTGGCGGGCGGGACCCGCGAGCTCGCGCATGCGTTGCGCCTCGCCGGAATTACCGGCTTGATCGGCGGCGATCGCGAGACGACTCGCCGCCGCAGCCATCGCGGGGCCTTTGTCAGCGAGATCGTCGAGCAGCTTCTTGAGCGCACCCGGCTCGACGCCGGCGGCGACCTCCTCACATCGCGCGACGATCATCACGCGCTCCGTCGGGGTCACCCGCGAGTACAGCTGATCGAAGAGCGGCAGCGACGACAAGGGATCGACGGTCGATGTCGCATACGCGAGCGCCGCGAGATATTCCGTGCGCTCGGTGTCCTCGACCGCGGTCGCGCCCTTCTTGAGCAGGCCGACCGCCGCCCGCGGATCGCCCTGATAGTTCTTCGCGATGCCGAGGAACAGCGACGCGCGCTTCACGAGCCCCTCGGGGACATCGGCCTCGAGCACTTCCTTGAGCGCGGCGACCGCGACGTCGTACTTGCGATCGTTGACCGCCGCGATGCCCGCGTAGAGCTGCGCCCACGGCTTGATCGGATCGTCGGGAAACTCCTCGGCGATGCGTTGGAAGTCCTCGCCGTTGTTGCCGTCCTTGAGGAACTTCGAGCGCGCCTCGATGAACTGCGACCGCGCCGCCGCGTCGCCGGTCTTCGGCACGTCGGGCACCAGCGTCCTGCGGGTTTTGGGCCCGCCACACGCGACGACCACGAACAGCAGGACGATCGCGAGGAGCTGGGTTACCGACTTCACCGCCCGACGATAGCGACCGGGGCCCGGCGGTGCAAATCGCTGACCTGCATCCCGTTCCGAGCGGCCAAAGTACGGTAAGGAGGCGCGATGTCTCGCTCCGATCGCCTTTCCGCCGACCTCGAGCGCGGGTTCACCGCCCTCGAGGACGGCAAGCTCGACACCGCCGCGACGATCGTCGACCGCTGCAAGCGGATCGACCGCAAGCATCCCGACGTCGTCGCGCTGGCGGCTGCCGTGGCCGATGCCAGCGGCGATCCCGAAGGCGCGCTCGAGCAGTATCGCCAGCTCATCACTCTTCGCCCGGATGACCCGATGCCCCGGATCTGCGTCGCGCGGATCGAGCTGCACGACATCGGAGATCCCGATGCAGCGCTCGACACCGTCGAGGCGGCGTTCCCGTTCATCGACGAAGAGGAAGATCTGATCGAGGCGATCTTCATCAAGGCCGAGGCACTGGTGGCGCGCGGCGAGCCGATCACCGCCCGCGAGGCGCTCGCCGAGCTGGCGACCAGCGCGATCGACGATCCAGAGCTGGCGTTCGATCTCGCCGAGCTCGCGCTCAGCGCCGAGGACGCCCCCGCGGCGCTGCGCTGGGTCGAGGTTGCACGCAAGCTGATGCCCGACGACCCCGGCCTGCAAGCCGACGCGCTGCATCTGGTGGGTCGGGTTCACGAGGTCAATAACGACCGAGACGCGATGATTGTTGCGTGGCAACAGGTCCGCACCCTCGACGCTGCCGCACCTGCGGGCGACCTCACGATCACCGAGGACGAGGTCGAGAAGCTCGCGCTCGCGACGCTCGCCGAGCTACCGGAGAACATCCGCAAGCACCTCGAGCGCGTGCCGATCTTGATCGACGATGCCCCCTCGGAGGACATCGTCGCCGAAGGCTGGGACCCGCGGATCCTCGGCCTGTACCAGGGCACGCCGATGCCGGAGGATGGTGGCGCGAGCCCATCGGTGACGACCATCCTGCTGTACCGGCGAAACCTCGAGCGCAGCTGCTCCGACGCCGAGCACCTCGCCGAGGAGATCCGGATCACCGTCCTGCACGAGACCGCGCACTACTTCGGCCTCGACGAGGACGATCTCGAGAAGATCGGCCTCGACTGATCACTCCGCAGGCGGCGTCGGCGGTGGCTCGGGCGCCGGTTCCGGTGGCTTGGAATTCCGGAACGTCACGCCGATCGCACCCTTGTTCTCGAACGGCGGCGCCGGCTGATCCGAGTCATGAAAGATCAGCTGGACCGGGCGCACCAGCTGGATCGTCGACGACGCCTGCTTGGTCTCTGATTCGGTCTCGTTGACGCGGACCTTCTCGCTGATCGCGAGGACCTCGAGGTTGCCCGCGCGGACCTTGACCGCCAGCGTGGCGTTCGGCGCCAGCGATCCGCGCGATGCCCCGTGGTTCGCCGATCCAGCGGGATACAAATAGACCTCGGTGATCGTTCGCGGGGTCTGGTTGACCAGCTGCACGTTGTGTAGTGCAGGCCCTCCACAGGCAACCGCGAACAGGATCGGCGAAGTACGAAGCATGGCAGCGCGGAGCATGTCTCATCGTCGCCGAAATTCATGACGCTCGCGAGATCGGAGGCAACATCAGGTTTCGATCTCTTCGATCGAGATCGTGTTGGTGTCGAAGCACGACAGCGCGTGCAAGCTTTGCTGCCAGGCCATCGTCGGCAGGATGCGGATGCGAATGCGGTAGCGCTGATCGTCCGCGGTGTTGTGCTGCCGGCCGAACCATGTGAGTAACTGCCGCAGACAGGCCGCCGCCATGCGGTCGAGCGCGACCACGTCGACGACGACCTCTCGCGTCTTTCGCGAGATCAGCTCGTCGTGGATTTGATCGAGGAGCTCGCCGAGGGCCACGGTCGCTGCGGAGTCGGCACTTCCGACCAGCCGCAGCACCGCGATCTCGCCGTGCGACACCTCCGCGATCAAGTCCGGGTCATCCACCACCGGCACCCGCAATCGAACCTGCACCTAGCCGAGTATAGACCGGCCCGTCGCGCGTGAAGCAGCGGGCCGCCCGGTTCGTGATCGTCTCGCTGATCTGATCGTCCCCGGCACCGGCACCTACGCCGTCCGCCCGATCACGCCGTTCGGGCATCGCGTCGCTCTGAGACGTTCGCCGTCGAACGCATCACGCGCCACGGCAACTATGACTTCGACGCGTCGCACGGTCGCGATGTCGACGGTAGTTCTCGCTTGAGTCCTCCGCAGGCTGATGTCATGACCACGGCATCGCCACGCCACGCACCGCTCCGCCGGTTCCGAGCAAGCCGCCGATCGCGGCGATCGCGATCGCGGCGATCTGCTACTTCGTCGTCAGCACGTGGGTGCCGTTCGGGCCCACCCTGCTCTACCCGCTGACCCTGTTCACGACCTGGGTGCACGAGATGGGTCATGGCCTGTCGGCGTTGCTGGTAGGCGGCCAGTTCCTCGAGCTCGTGATCAATGCGGATGCCGGCGGCTTCGCGCGCGCCGGTGGTGGTGCAGGGTGGCCGGATGCGATCGTCGCCGCCGGTGGCTTGCTCGCGCCGCCACTGCTCGGAGCTGTCATCCTGGCAACGGTTCATGGCTCGAGGCGTGCGCGCCTGTTTCTCGGTGCGCTTTCGATCGGGATCGTCGTGTCGCTGGTGCTCTACGTGCGATCAACCACCGGCATCGTCGCGATGGCAGGTGTCGCCGCGGCGCTCGCTTTCGTGACCTGGGGCGCGTTCCGCAACACCCCCGAACGCCGCGTGGTGATCGCGCAATTTCTCGCGGTGATCCTCGCGGTCGATACGCTGACGCGCATGGTGTCCTACGCGTTCATGGGCAAGCTCGAGACCGGGCAGACCTCGGACGTCGGGCATATCGCCGACAACCTCGGCGGGCACTACAAGTTGTGGGGCCTGCTGATCACGGCGATCGCGATCGCGATGCTCGCATTTGGGGTGTGGATGGCGCTGCGGCGGCCCCGCGCAGCGTCCGCGCGCTAAGCTACTGAAAGCTCGTTGGCGGTCCATGGCATGGGGAATGCTCCCATTCACCGCATGGACATCGTCACCTTGCTCGTGGTCGGTCTCGTCGCCGGTGTGATCGCTTCGCTGATCGTTGGCGGCACGGGATACGGAATTCTTGGCAGCATCGCGGTCGGCATCGGCGGCGCGTTCCTGGGCGCCTTCATCTTCTCGCGCGCTGGCTGGCAGTCGCCAGTGTCCGGGCTCGGGGGCACGATCCTGATCGCCACCATCGGAGCAGCGATCTTGCTCGTGATTCTGCACGTGCTCACGTCTGCGCGCGCTAGAGCGTAGAACGACGCGCGGCATGACTCGCAGGCGTGCGAGAACGCTCGGCGGTTGTACGTTTCGGGCCAGATCGCGCGTGATTTCACCGTGCTGAAGGGGTGGAGCGTGACCCCTGGGCCGGTGCACGGGTTGCACGACGCGTTCGGATGCAACTCGGTGCGTTCGCGGATGACCACGGCACGACCTTCCGGCTGTGGACCGATCAGCACGCCGATTGCGCCGTCAGGTTGTACGGAGCGGATCTCACCATTGCGATGGCACCGCGCGGCGAGGGCCTGTTCGAGGTCCGGGTCGCCGGCATCGGGCACGGCGAGCGCTACCGGTTCGTGGTCGACGGCGAGGAGCTGAGCGATCCGTATGGGCGAGCGTTGCCCGAAGGTGTGGGCGGTCCCGCCATGGTCTACCGGTCGAGCTATCGCTGGCGGCACGACCACGTGACGCGGCCACTCGCCGACCACATCCTTTACGAGCTGCACGTCGGCACGTTCACGCGCGAGGGCACGTATGCGGCGGCGGCCGACCGCCTCGGTCACCTGGTCGAGCTCGGCATCACGACGATCGAGTTGCTGCCGGTGGCGGCGTTTGGCGGCCATCACGGCTGGGGCTACGACGGGGTCGCGCACTACGCGCCACATCCGGCGTACGGCACGCCCGACGAGTTGCGCGCGTTCGTCGATGCCGCCCACGGTGTCGGGCTGTCGGTGTTGATGGACGTCGTCTACAACCACTTCGGACCGGCTGGCAACGTGCTCGGCAAGTACAGCCCGCGGTACTTCACGAAGGTCCCGAACGTGTGGGGCGAGGCACCCGACTTCACGAATCCGTGGATGCGGCGCTACGTGATCGATAACGTCAAGACGTGGATCGCGGAGTTCCGCTGCGACGGCTTGCGGTTCGATGCGGTGCACGCGATCGCGGATGCCGGCGTCGTGCGCGAGTGCATCGCGGCCGCGCGCGAGGCACTGCCCGAGGCGCTGCTGATCGCCGAGGACGATCGCAACGACGGCGCGCTCGTCGACGAGCTCGGCTTCGATGCGGTGTGGGCGGACGATTTTCATCACGCGGTCCACGTCACGTTGACCAACGAGCGCGACGGCTATTACGCGGCGTACGAGCCCGGCGTCGAGGGCATCGCGAAGACGATCGAGCGCGGCTGGCTGTACGAAGGCCAGATCTATCCGACGACGGAGCGGCCGCGTGGCCGGCCGGCGCCGCAGCTGCCGGCGGAAGCGTTCGTCTACTGCATCCAGAACCACGATCAGGTCGGCAACCGCGCGCTCGGTGAGCGGCTGACGCGGCTGACGTCGCCGGAGGCCGGCCGCACCGCGGCGCTGCTGATGCTGTTCTTGCCGATGACGCCGATGCTGTTCCAGGGTCAGGAGTGGTCGGCGTCGACGCCGTTTCTCTACTTCACCGATCACGAGCCGGCGCTCGGCCAGCTGATCTCGCGGGGGCGGCGCGAGGAGTTCTCGCGGTTCATAGCGTTCTCGAACCCCGAATCGATTCCGGATCCACAGGCGCGCGAGACGTTCGTGCGCTCGCAACTCGACTGGGAGGAACGGCTCAAGCCGCCTCACGCCGATACGCTGGCAATGATGCGCGCGGCGATCGGGCTTCGCCGGCGCGATCCGGTGCTGTCTCGCGCCGGTCGCGACGCGCTGTCGGCGGAAGCGCACGGCTCGGTGCTGGTGGTCCGGCGGTGGGTCGGCGGATCGTCTCGCATCCTGGTCGCGAACTTCGGCGAGCAAGCCTCCGAAGCTCCGCTCCGGGGCAGCCAGCTCGTCGCGTCGTCGAAGTTCGAGCTGCCGATGCTGCCGCCGTGGTCGGCCGCGATCGTGGCGAGCGAACGAGCCGGATGATGACACCGCAGACTCGCCGCGGCTCCCCTGCTCCCCTCGGTGCGACCGCGGATGGCGAAGGCACCAACTTCGCCATCTATTCGGAGCACGCGACCGCGATCGAGCTCTGCCTCGTCGATCACCGTCCCGGGCGCGATCGCGAGGAGCTTCGGATCCCGCTGCGCCAGCGCACCGACTTCATCTGGCACGTCTATGTCGAAGGCGTCCAACCCGGGCAGCACTACGCTTATCGCGTCGACGGACCGTGGGATCCGCAGCATGGCCAGCGCTTCAACAAGCAGACCCGGCTCCTCGATCCGTGGGCGAAGGCGGTCAGCGGCGTCGAGGACTGGGAGGCCGGCGCGTTCTCGTATGACCTCGACCGCGACGACCTCGTGCGCAACGACGCGGATCAGCGCGCCGCTCCGCTCGGGATCGTGATCGACCCTAGCTTCGATTGGGAGGGCGATGCTCCGCCGAACATCGCGCTCGCCGACGCCGTGATCTACGAGGCACACGTCAAGGGTCTGACCCAGCGGCATCCGCACGTGTCGCCAGAGCTACGCGGCAGCTACCGTGCACTCGCGAGCGATCCGATCGTTCGCTACTTGAAGGACCTCGGCATCACCTCGCTCGAGCTGCTGCCGATCCATCACTTCGTCGACGACAAGTTCCTGCTCGACAAGGGAGTCCGGAACTACTGGGGCTACAACACGATCGCGTTCTTCGCGCCGGATCCGCGATATCGGGCGGCCGGAGAACCGGGCGCCGAGGTTCGCGAGTTCAAGCAGATGGTCAAGGCGCTCCACCGCGCCGGCATCGAGGTCATCCTCGACGTCGTCTACAACCACACCGCCGAGGGCAATCACCAGGGCCCGACGTTCTCGCTCAAGGGCATCGACAACCGCACCTACTACCGCCTGGTCGGCGACAGCCCGCGCCATTACTTCGACTACACCGGCACCGGCAACACGCTCGACGTCCGGCATCCACAGACGCTGCGCCTGGTGATGGATTCGCTCCGCTACTGGATCGAGGACATGCACGTCGACGGCTTCCGGTTCGATCTCGCGTCGACGCTCGCGCGCACGCAGCACGAGGTCGATCGACTCTCGAGCTTCTTCACGATCATCAAGCAGGATCCGGTGATCAGCCGCGTCAAGCTGATCGCCGAGCCGTGGGATGTCGGCGACGGCGGCTATCAGGTCGGCCGATTCCCGGTGGGCTGGTCCGAGTGGAACGGCAAGTACCGCGATGTGGTGCGCGAATTTTGGCGTGGCGATCGAGGCAAGTGCTCGGAGGTCGCCGGCCGGCTGACCGGCAGCTCCGATCTCTACCAGAGTGATGGTCGCGGCCCGTCGGCGAGCGTCAATCTCGTCACCGCACACGACGGCTTCACGCTGCGCGATCTGGTCTCCTACAACCACAAGCACAACGATGCCAACGGCGAGGGCAATCGCGACGGCTCCGACAACGACGCATCGTGGAACTGCGGCGCCGAGGGTCCGACCGACGACGCCGAGATCAACCGGCTGCGCTGGCGCCAGATTCGCAACTTCCTCGCGACGCTGCTGCTGTCCCAGGGCACGCCCATGATCTGCGGTGGCGACGAGCTCGGCCGCACGCAGCGCGGCAACAACAACGCGTACTGCCAGGACAACGAGCTGTCGTGGTTTGACTGGGATTTCGATGACGATCAGAGCGCGTTGCTCGCGATGACGCGCAAGCTGATCCGGCTGCGCGCCGAGCATCCTGCATTCCGTCGCACCAGCTTCTTCCAGGGGCCGCTCGCCGGGCTCGGCATCTCCGATGTCGTCTGGCTGCGCCACGACGGCCAGCCGATGACCGATCGAGACTGGCACAACGAGCTGACCTCGAGCTTCGCGATGTACCTGCCGGGCGCGGGCTGCGACCGCGTCAGCGCCCGTGGCGAGCCGATCACCGACGACGATTTCCTGCTCGCAGTCAACGCGAGCGGGGCCGACCTCGAGTTGCGGTTGCCCGCCGGTCACGCACGCGCCGGCGAGCCGTGGACGCTGGTGCTCGACACCTTCGACGATGCGGCACACGAGACCTGCGAGGTAGGTACGGAGAGGTCACTGCACTCCCGCTCGCTGGTGCTGTATCGGCGCACCGCACCGTCACGCAACGGCCACCAGCAGATCGAGGGCGCACCGTCCTCGACCTATCGGCTGCAGCTGCACGCTGGCTTCACGTTCGGGGACGCCGCGCAGCTGACCGATTATCTCGCGCAGCTCGGCATCGCGGCGATCTACACGTCGCCGTATACCCGCGCCGAACGCGGCAGTACGCACGGCTACAACGTCGTCGATCACGCGACGATCAACCCCGAGGTCGGATCGGCCGACGACCACGCGCGCATGGTCGCGAACCTCCGCGAGCATCGCCTCGGTCACATCCTCGACTTCGTACCGAACCACGTCGGGGTCGGCTCCGGCGAGAACCGGTGGTGGGTCGACGTCCTCGAGAACGGGCCGGCCTCGTTGTTCGCCGACTACTTCGATATCGACTGGCATCCCCCGACCGTCGGCCTCGAGAACCGCGTGTTGCTGCCGGTGCTCGGCCAGCAGTTCGGCGCCGAGCTCGAGGACGGCAAGCTGTCGATCGTGTTCGACGCCGAGCGTGGCAGCTTCGCGGTCGCGTATTACGACCACCGCTGGCCAGTCGCCCCCCGGTGTTCTGCCCGCATCCTCGACCTCGCGCTGGAGAGCGTGCAGCTCGCGAAGGACGACCTGCGCCTCCAGGAGCTGCATTCGATCCGCACCGCGATCTCGCACATCCCGCTCGCGTCGGAGACTGCCTCCGAGCGTCGCGAGGAGCGCGCTCGCGAGAAAGAGGTCGTCAAGCGCCGACTCGCCGAGCTCTGCGCCTCGTGCCCCGAGGTCCGCACCGCGATCGAGCTCGCGCTCGCGGCGAAGAACCCCAACAGCGACAATCACGGCGATATCGAGTGGCTCGATGCCATGCTGACGGATCAGAACTACCGCCTCGCCTACTGGCGCGTCGCGACCGAGGAGGTCAACTACCGCCGGTTCTTCGACATCAACGAGCTCGCGGCGATCCGCATGGAGGATCCGCGCGTCTTCGATGCCACGCACGGGCTGCTTCTCGATCTCGTCGCGCGCGGCGATGTCACCGGGCTACGCCTCGATCACACCGACGGCCTCTATGAACCCCAGGCCTACTTCCGGCAGCTCCAGGAGCGCGTGCGTGCCGCGGTGACGGCTGCAAACCGCGAGCTGCGCGGCGATCTCTACGTGCTCGCGGAGAAGATCCTCGAGCCCGGCGAGGTGCTACCGCGCAGCTGGCGGATCGCCGGCACCACGGGCTACGACTTCCTCGGCATCGTCAACGGCCTGTGGGTCGATGCCTCAGCGGCGCAGCAGATGACCGATGTGTATTGCCGGATCACCGGCACACCTGCCGAGTTCGCACCGTTCGTGTTCGAAGCGAAGCGTCTGATCCTCGAAACCACGTTCTCCGCCGAGATCATCACGCTCGGCCGTGCGCTGCGCCGGCTGGCCGAGACCGATCGCCACTCGCGCGACTTCACGCTCACTGCCCTCACCACCGCGATCAAGGACACGCTCGCCGCGTTTCCGGTCTATCGCACGTACATCGCACCGGGTGGCTCGCGCGAGCCCACGGACGAGCACCACGTGAACCACGCGGTCGAGCTCGCGAAGAAGAAGAACCGAGCGCTCGATCCGTCGGTGTTCGATTACCTGCGCGACATCCTGCTGCTCCGCAATCCGTCCCCCGAGGCCGCGCATATCGCGATGCGGTTCCAGCAGCTGTCCGGTCCGGTGATGGCGAAAGGTGTCGAGGATACCGCCTACTATCGCTACCACCGCCTGGTCTCGCTCGACGAGGTCGGCTGCGATCCGGCTCGGTTCGGCTCCTCGATCGACGACCTGCACGCGCACAACGCCGCCACGATCGCGGCGTTCCCGCTGACGATGACCACGACGACCACGCACGACACCAAGCGCAGCGAGGACGTCCGGACGCGGATCGCGGTGCTCTCCGAGATCCCCGACGAGTGGGAGACGCGCGTCATGCGCTGGCTCGATCGCGCGCGCCGCTACGGCTCGACCACCGGTCCCAGCGACAACGATCGCTACCTCCTGTTCCAGACCCTCGTCGGAATGTGGCCGTTCACCGCCGAGGATCCTTCCCTCCGCGATCGCATCACCACCTACATGACGAAGGCGATCCGCGAGGCGAAGCTCGTCACCTCCTGGACGCACCCCGACGAGTCGTACGAGCAAGCCGTCGTGGCAACGATCGCCGGCGTGCTCGACGACCGCGAGCTGGTCGAGGACCTCGCCGACTTCGCGCGCTCGCTCGCTCCGTATGGGGCGTGCAACAGCCTCGCGCAGGTCGCGATCAAGCTCGCGTCCCCCGGCGTACCCGACATCTATCAGGGCACCGAGGTGTGGGATATCTCGCTCGTCGATCCCGACAATCGCCGCCCTGTCGACTACGCGCACCGGCGCGCCCTCCTCGCGTCGCTCGGCGAACCGTCGCCAGCGCTCGCGAAGGAGCTCCTCGAGTCGTTCGCCGATGGCCGCATCAAGCTCCACGTCACCCGGACTGGCCTCGTCCACCGCCGCGCCGATCCGCTGCTGTTCCTCGAAGGCTCGTACCGCCCGCTGTCCGCCGGTCCGCACGCGATCGCGTTCGAGCGCGCCCGTGGCAACGCGAAGATGATCTGCATCGCACCGCGTCTGCCGCGAACGCTGACGCGCGGCAACTCGCCGTGGCCGCTCGGCGAGGTCTGGGGCGACACCCGCGTCGAGGTCGGCATGTCGACGGTGTGGCGAAATGCGCTGACGGGCGAGCGCTTCGAGGGCGCGACCTTCGCCTTGCGCGACGTGCTCGCGACGTTCCCGATCGCCTGGCTGATCGCCGAGTGATGGTCCGGCGACGTGTTGGTCGCGAGCTCTCATCCCTGCAACGCGCTGCGAGTATTCGAGTCGTCGATCGTTCTGCGTGAACGCTCGAGCGGCCGGCGTTGAGGGTGGGTGAGTTTTGGCGCGCCGAAGTGTGCGTTTTGGAAACGGCGAGGTCAGGCATCTCGGGTCCGGCACTGACGCCAAGGCTGCACGCTCGTATCTCGACCGCTCGTACCTCGGCCGTGCACGCCAACGTCACGTGATCGAGCCACAGCCATTTCGGGTTGCCGACTGACGCCAAGCGTCGCTCGGATCGCGGGCGACGACAGCGTCACGTGAGCGAACCACAACCATTTCGCGTCGCCTGACGCCACGCACGCTCGTAACTCGGCCCGCCGGGGTGCAGCGTGATCGAGCCAGGCAATCTCGCATCGACGCCTCACGCCAAGCACGCTCGGATCTCGACCGGGCGGTGGTCGCGAACGCTGCCGAACGATCTCGAGCTGGCGTTGGGATGGCGCCACCCACCGCCGAAGCCATACCACCCGACCCTCCGCGCCCTCCTCCCGGATGGGTCTACTAATTTCCGATCACGAGCCGTTTCTGGAAGATGCAGAGACCGCTCCCGTCCCACACCAGCACCTTGCACAGCTTGCGCGACTCGTTAACGAACAGGAACAAGTCACCGCTCATCGGATCCTGTTTGAGGCCGGTCTCGACGAGGCCGTAGAGTCCGTCGTAGCCCTTCCGAAGGTCGACAGCCGCGGGGAACGCGAACACGCGAACCGATCGACTCGGTGCGAGGATCATGCGTGTGCTCGGAGC
>JACCYD010000188.1 GCA_013696695.1 Deltaproteobacteria bacterium
GACGCGATCGAGGACATCGAGCGCCACTCGTTCCCGCGCCCGTGGCCGCGCGCATCGTTCGAAGCCGAGCTCGTTCGCGAGCATGCTCACCTCGTCGTCGTGCACGTGCCGCATGTGGTCGCGTTCTCGAACTTCTGGGTGGTCGTCGGCGAGCTCCACATCCATTCGATCGCGACGCATCCCGATCACCGTCGCGGCGGCATCGGTGCGCGGCTCGTCGAGCACATGATCGACGTCGCGCGTGCGGCCGCGTGTACGTTGGCCACGCTCGAGGTTCGCTGCGGAAACGCACCGGCGATCGCGCTCTACGAGCGGGCCGGGTTTCGCACCGTCACCGTGCGCGCGCGGTACTACCAGGACAACCACGAGGACGCGCGGGTGATGACGCGCGAGCTCTAAGATCTCCGTGTCGGAACCCGTTGAATCGGCTGCCGATTCTCCGCTGAATACACCTCCTCCCCACAACCACGTTCGATCTGCTTGGACGAGCACTTCCCGACGCTGCTGAATCACGGGCCTTTGATCTGGAAGCTGATCTCGGTCGTCTTCGTCGTGCTCGTGCTCGCGTCGATCTTGACGATCCGGTACGCGATGGCGCGTCACCGGATGCGTGGCCAGCTACGGCGCGGGCGGATCACGACTCGATCCGAGGCGTGCTTCGCGGTGGCGCCGCGACCAGCTGATCGTGGAGGCCACCCACGCCAATCACGACCAGCATGGCGTCGCGAGCTGGCGCGCCGATTCGCTGACTAACGCAAATTTCCGTTGAACGTCACGCGGTCGCTGCCTTCGTTGGTGGCCAGATAGATCGCACCACCCGCCGCACCCGCAACGAAGAGACCCATGCCGGCGAGCACGTACCACCGCGTGTACCAGCTGTCCTTGCCCGGACGCTGCAGCGGCGCCCGGACCTTGAGCTCGCCGTCGGGAGGCAAGCGCACCGAGGTCGTGAACGGCACGAAGCCCTGCTTCTCGACCTTGATCTCGTACGCGGCCGGCGCGCGCAATCGCAGCGGCTGGATCGGCGTCACACCGCGGTTCTCGCCACCGACCGTGACCGAGGCGCCGGCTTCGCTCGCAACGATGTCGATCACGCCGTAGCGCAGGAAGTCACCGGGCGGCAGCAACCGGGTGAGATAGCTATCGAGCTGCGGATCCGTCGGCTGCGCGCCGGCCGCGATCGAATCGGCGACGCGCCCGCTGACGCTGCCCTTCGCGACATCGATGCGCTGCATCGTCAAGATGACGTCACCGAGCTCGCTGACGCCGACCAGGATGACCTCGACGGCACCGGCCTTCTGGCCGATCTTCGCGACGCACTCGGCTTCGCCGGCACACTTGACGAGCACCTGTTCGAGCGTGTCGCCATAGAGGGAGCGCATCTGATCCGGGCCGCTGACGATCAGCGACGTCTGCTTGCCGAGCGCGGTGGCGACGCGACCGGCGATCCCGGGCAGCCCCGACGAGCCGGCGCGGTACTCGACGACGGCGATCTTGCGCTTCGGGTCTGGATCGGCGCCCGCCGTGGTAGCGAACAGCCCGACGAGCGCGAGCGCGAGGACGCGCACTAGCGCGCCCCGAACAACGCACCGACCGAGATCGGCACGTATTCGCCGAACGCCGATTGCTCGCCCGGCGGCGGCACGTCGCACTCCCAGTTCGGGAACAGATCAGCCTGGCCGACCACGAGCGTGCACGAGCTACGGACGCGCGACGCGATCGACGAGCTCGCGAGATCGAGCAGCAGCCAATCGGCGGTGGTGGCGTTGAGGCACGGCAGGATCGTGATGCCGGTGCCCTGATCCGTGAGCTCCTCGATGTAGTAGTTGCTCGACGTCACGATGCCGACGTGCTGACCGCCCGGCAACGCGACCAGATCGACGGGCACCGCGCCGAACGGGCGCAGCACCTGCGCGTGACCGTCGGCAGGATCGTCCGAATCGATCAAGGTCTCGCGGCGATCTGGCAGATCGATCGTGATCGGCATGCCACCTGCGATCGGGCTCGACAGCACGACGAGATGCGCACCGGCTTCGACGAAGTTGACCTTCGACGCCGGCTGCGGGCCCGAGCACGCCGTTGACGACGTGGGCTGACACGACGGCGAACAGGTCGGATCCGACGGTGCGGTGCCGGCCGCGATCACGCGTCCCGCCGCAACGGCGAGCACCGACGCACGCGGCAGCATCGCGAAGTCTTCGAACGTGGGCGTGCCGCCATCGAGATCGCCGGTGATCCTGGCGACCTTGCCGGCGCACGGCAGCGTCGCGAACAGCCCGACATTCTCTGGCGCCGCGGCGAGATCCGAAACGGCATCGGGGAGGGCGATCGCGGTGGCCGTGGCGGGTGGCGCGCCAACATCGATCGAGACGATCATCGACGTGCCTGAGCAGGTCGCGAGCGGGTTGATCGTCGGTGCGACGCGGCCGATCAAACCGTGCGCGCGCAACCGGCCATCTGCCGCCGGCCCGACGGTGATCCGATCGACACCCGCGATCAGCGTGCTCTGGATGGCGCCGCTGTCGATGTCGACGATCGCGATGCCCTGATCGCTCGCGATCGCGATCTTGCGCGTGCCCGGCACGTACGCCGCATCGCGCGTCGTGCCCTGGAGCTGGATCGCGGTGCCGACCGGCTTGTTGGTATCGGTGGCGAACACCGTGATCGTGGAGCTCGACACGATCGCGAGCCGATCCCCGCCGACCGAGACCGCGACCTGCGGCCCGGTGACGCCGAGCAGCTGCCCCTGAAAATCGCTGTCGGTCGCATCGAGCGTGGGATCGAACGAGAACAGCGAGGTGCCGTTGCTCGCGTAGACGAATGGTCGGCGTACCGGGATCGAGACCGCCGTGCTCTCGTTCGCGACGATGTCGATCAGATCGGCTGCTTCGCCGACGCCGACCAGCCGGTTCGACACGTCGCGCAGCTGGACCTCGATCCGCACGTCGTTCGCGACCGCGAGATCACCGGCGGAGAACTGGTTGTCGTCGAGCACGCTGGTGGTAGA
The DNA here is from genome assembly GCA_013696695.1 of Deltaproteobacteria bacterium. Classification (GTDB taxonomy): domain Bacteria; phylum Myxococcota_A; class Polyangia; order Haliangiales; family Haliangiaceae; genus JABFXX01. The sequence continues at coordinate 3,008 of JACCYD010000188.1, forward strand.
GACCGGCGGTTGATCGCCCGAGGTCAAGGTGACCGTCACGGTGGTCATTCCGGTGGGCCGGAGCGCCGGATCCTGCGGAAGGACGAGCTCCAGATCGAACGAGCCTTGGCCGCCACAGCCCAGAATCGGCAGCACGCACACGAAAGGCAACAGCACCCGCATCCCTCGGGCACCCTATCAGAGGGCCCCAGTGCCGTACAACCACTCGGATCACAACGGGTTCTCGCAGTTAGAACAGATCGCTTGGGACCACGAGAGGTTCGTTGTACCTACGGCTGCTCAGGGTAGGATTGGACGCGTTGCAGCCAGGGTTGGATAAGGCCTCACAGAGTGGCCCATTTGGGCGGCAGGATCCGAGCCTGCCCCAGGTGTTCGGCCGCTACCTGTTGATCCAGCGGCTGTCGCGCGGTGGCATGGGAGAAATCTTTCTCGCCAAGCACGGCCTCGCCGGCTTCGAGAAGCTGGCCGTCATCAAGAAGGTGCTCCCGCATCTCGCGGCCGACGAGTCGTTCATCTCGCGGTTCGTCGATGAAGCGCAGGTCGCGATCAAGCTCCAGCACGTCAACGTCGCGCAGGTGTTCGAGGTCGGTCGCGTCGGCGACGAGTACTTCCTCGCGCTCGAATACGTCGAGGGCCGCGATCTTCGCCGCACGTTGTCACTGCTCGGTCACCGCAAGATCCGGCTGCCCGTCGATCTCGCGCTGTTCATCGGTCGCGAGCTCGCGAACGGCCTCGCGTACGCGCACCGCCGCACGTCGCAGGACGGCGCGTCGCTCAACCTCGTCCACTGCGATATCTCGCCGCCGAACGTGCTGGTCTCGTTCGAGGGCGAGACCAAGGTCATCGACTTCGGCATCGCGAAGTCCGCGCTGCGCGGCACCGCCACCGATCCGAAGATGGGCTTCGGCAAGTTCGGCTACATGGCGCCCGAGCAGCTGATCCGCGGCGGCATCGTCGATCACCGCACCGATATCTACGCCGCTGCCGTCGTGCTCTACGAGCTACTCACCGGGCAGCGGCTCTACGAAGCCGGTCCCGAGCCCGATTATCGCGCGCTCGCGAAGAAGGTCGCGAAGGGCGAACATCCGCTGCCGTCGGAGATCGATCCGATGCTCGCGCCGTACGACGATCTGGTCGCCACCGGGCTGCGCCCGAAGTCCGCCGATCGCTACCAGAGTGCCGCCGAGTTCCGCGATGCGATCCAGCAGGCGCTGGTCGCGGTCAACCCGACGATCTCCACCGACCAGCTCGGCTCGTACATGCGCGACCTGTTCGCCGAGGAGATGCTCGCGCAGAAGGAGCTCCACGAGCGCGTCGCGCAAGCGCATCTGTCGGACTTCCAGGAAGCGTTCCACACCCAGACGATCTCGACGGTGTCCTTCGCGATCGCGCAGGGTGCGCCGATCCCGCTCGGCGAAGGCC
>JACCYD010000199.1 GCA_013696695.1 Deltaproteobacteria bacterium
GCACTGGCGCGAGTGCTGCAGGACTTCCTTGCCGTCGACGCTCGTCGAGCTCGACACCGTGAGCTGGCCGCCGGCGAGGCCCCAGCCCGCGTGGGCCGAGACCCAGCCGCGCGGCGAACACGCACCGGATAAAATGCACCCGCGACACCGCCCTCGTTCGTCGACCCCGCCTTCATCGCGGTCGCCACGAACGCGACCGCATCGACCGAGTCGCCACATCGCCGTGGACGTAGCGATAGCGATGCGATAGCAGACCGACGGCAGCGAGCAGCGCACGATCAAGCTCGGTCGAGCCGTTGCCGATCGACATCGCGAGGAGCGTGTGACGGTGCCGGCTTACAGCTCGCCGCCTGCGACCGAGATTCGATCGTAGGCGTGGTCGTAGTGGCGTCGCCACAGCGACGAGCGGTCCGCCAGCCCGGGCGCGACGCCGAAGCCCTTGTTGAAGGTCTCCGCACGTAAGTGTGCGGCCCCTCACCCCTGTAGCGATCGAGTGCAGCGGGTGTGCCGATCGGGTGCACCTGTTGTTCGAACAACTTGCGCGCAATACGTTCCCGGCATGCGCTGCCCCCGGATACCGGTCGGCATACCGGACGAGACACGATCGCAGATTTGCGGCTGAGCTCGGTAAGGGCTCTTCGAGTCAGGTCCAGCGGATCACGACGACTCGACCTCTCCCTTGGAGCTCATGAAGTACGCGTTGCCGCAGTGCAGGACGTAGTCACCACCACGGATCCAGTCTCGTGCGAGCTCGATCTCATCATCGTCGGCATCGTCGGCACCGACCACGGTGTCGTGGAGGTGAGACGGCAACGGCACGACCGCGTAGTGCCACATCTTGGGATGTTTGAAGGCGAGTACGTTCGCGTGTCCGACGTGGTCGAAGCCGATCTCATCCTCGAGCATGCCGAGCACGTACTCCGCATCGTCGAGCCCGTCCTCATCATCGACCTTGACCGACGTGGTCGAGACCTTGCCGGTCTTCAAATCGAATGAGATCGCGTTCAGCGGATCTTCGTTTTCGCCGGACAACCGTGGTCGACCTACGAAGACGAGGGTCGGCTGGTCATCGCGGTTCTTGCCGGCGACCCAGCCATACTCGAGGTTGCTCTGGACTCTGTACTGTCGCTTCGGGTCGAAGAACTCCTTCGCTACATCAAGTGGGACACCGACTCGCTTCGCGATTGTTTGCGCATCGTAGGCGCCGAGATCGAGGCGCTCCAGGAAGGCCTTGTCGAGCATCCAGATCATTGCCGAATCTATAACCCCTTGCCGTAGCGATGCGGAAACGCCGGCGCCTTGACAAGGAACGTTTCCGTCATGATCTGACGGCGACGAGATCAGGATGTTTGACCCCCGACGTCATCCGAGGGACGCGGGACGATCGTGTTCTCGAGGAAGTGATCGTCCGCGTCGCCGCTTCAACAACCACGCGGCGACGAAGGCAGCCAGTGCCACGCTGCTGGTGCTGCTGCCGGTGTGACAGCCGCACCCGCGTTGCGATCGCACGGTTCGCGTCGCAACCGGTGCGCTGATCGCAGTCGAGGTCGCCGTCCCGGTCCCGGTCGCGATCGCGTAGTCGGCCAGTGGGGCAGTCGCACGGTCGGTGATCGCCTGCGCGTCAGTCAGAACGGGAAACGCGATCACGGCGCCGAGGTTGTCACGCTCGATCGTCGGATTCTGCGCGCCGTTAGTGTACTCGGCCACGCGCTTTGCTACGCGCGTGCGCAACTCCGCGATCGTGATCCCATTGCCATCGAGATCGGACGTCTTGTCGATAAGCGTTTCCAGGACGGCCTGCGTGAACACGCCATTGCCGAGCTCCTGCGCTTCGTACGACAGCTCGCTCCCGCGCGACGATGAGAACACGACGGCGCCAGACCGTCGGAGGATGCCGTTGAACAGAAAGTTGTCGCGCTCCAGCACGAATCGCCGCGACGCCGGTTTGGCCTCACCGACGACCTTGAGCCCACGCGTGGTTCGGGCTTTGAGGCCACGACTTCCCGCACGCGAGACAGCCGCGGCTTCCTCGCCGGGATCGCGCTCTCCCGACTCGCACGTATCCATCAGGAACAGCTTGCGACGGGACGTGATGCCATCGAGCAAACTCTCGATGTCCTCGAACGGTGCCGCGGTCTCGGCAAGTCGACCGACGTCGGTTGCATGCGTCACGAAATAGTAACGCGCCGCACTGTCGTTCGCGTGGACACCATGTCCCGCGATCATGACGACGACGAGATCATCGACACCGGCGGCAGCAACGAACTCCTTCGCGGCGCGGATCTGGAGCGGAGTCACGGCCGCGTCGACATAAACGCGCGTGTGAACCCGCGCGAATTCTGGACTCGCGTGCTGCAGGGCGGCTGCGATATCGAGCACGTCCTTGCGCGCGTACTCGAGCTTGAACGCAGGATTTGCATAGTCCGAGATGCCGAACCCGAGGAAATAGAGATCGCTCGTGCCCGCGCGTTCGGTGTCGAGCAAGCGCACGGGGCGGAGTCCCTCGATACCCGCTGCATCTACGACCCGGAGCTCGACGCGGTTGGTGCCGCGGCCGAGCTGGATCCGCTCCGTGATGCGCTGGCTCTTTCCCGTGGCTGGCTTGCCACCAGAACCGAACACCGGGACTCCGTTGACATCGATGTGATAGCGACTCAGGCCGCGAGGCGCGTCGAGCTGGAGCTGGATGTCCGCGTGATCGCCTTCCTGCTTGACGCCTGCGAACTGCACCTCGGGAATCGATTCGAACATGTCGCCGACCGCGGCAGCGGCGATCCCTGCCCGACGGAGGCGCTCCTTGTACGCATGATCGTAGTACTTGCGCTGTTCCTCGCTTCCGGTGCCGAGCGCGCGCATCAGCTTGCCGGGATCGTTGTTGCGCAGCGCGAGTTGTTCGATCAGAAATCCGGTGCGCCCTCGGACTGCTGCGAGCAGCCTCCCGCCACCGGCGGATGCGGTGAAGATTCCGCCGGCATCTGCGATGACCCACTGGTCGCGATCTTCGATCAGTCGCACCGACGCGGCGCGTTCGAGGTTGATCGCAACCGGAGTTCCGGCAACGTCGACGAGCGCCCACTTGCGGTCATCTGCAACCACGAGATCCGAGACCCATCCCAGCGCGGGGAGCGTCGACGACCGGAGCTGCGCGCCGGTCCGCGCATCGAACAGCATCAGGATGATGTCCCCGCGACCGGCACGAACGTCCCCGGTCGAAATGGCGACGGTGTTGCCATCCTGCGAGACGGCCATCTGCGTTCCAAAGTGTTCTGCGTGTCGAGGTGGCTTGTCGACGACGTGTGTCGCGATCGGCTTGTCGCTGCTCACGTTCCAGAACTGCAGCGTGCCGTTCGTGACCGAGATGAATCCGTGGGCCGTCCACAGGAGCGTCTTGCCCAACCACTCGGGCCCCGCGAGCTTGACCGTGCGAACAACGGCACCGGTGTCGAGTGCCCGAAGCTCTGCAAGCTGTGCCCCGCTCGCGATACGGACGGCCCACTTCCTATCCCGAGACTCTTCATCGACGCCGCTCCAATACGGCCGTTCGATCGGTGGCTGGTCCGAGATCACGGCGCCAGTCACCGCATCGTAGATATGAACGCGGCGGGTTTTTAGGGCGAGCGCAGTGAGCTTCGCACCGTCGGGAGAGACGGTGAGGCTCATGGGGACTCCGTCGGAGACCCCCTCCGTGCGCGTCCAGCGTCGCTCGAGCGTCTGCAGGTCCCATGCACTCAGGGACTTGTCACGCGCGACGAACACCATCGAGCCATGCATCGCCACCCGGCTGCTGGTGATCGGGGTTCCTTGCAACTCCGGGATGACGAGCTCGCCGGTCGACGCGCTGCGGAGGCTTGTCCCGACCACGACGTGCTTTCCATCCTTCGTGAACGCCAGCACATCGTGGTGATTGGGCAGCTCCTTCACCGGAGTGCTCTCGCCGAACCGATACAGCCGGATGTTCGTTCTGCGGCCTCGGATGATGACGTGCGAGCCATCCGGGGAGATCGCGAGGTCGTCCCCGAACTGTTCGGGCATCTGGTAATTCGTCGGAGCGAGCACCTGGACGGTCGAGGTCACCTTTCGCTGGGTCCAATCCCAGTAGGCCATCACGATCTCGATCTTCGCTTCGAGACTCTTCACGTGTCGTGTGACCGCTCGCTTGCCGTCGGCCGACACCACGAGATCGGTCTGCGTGTTCGGTCCGCCGTGCAGCTCCTTCGGGATGACGATGCGCTCCACCCGCTTGGCGTTCGTCGTGTCATGGCGTCGGATCTCGAGACGTGTAGACGTATACAGCTCGTCGGGAGACGCGCCGTTGACGAACGGGCGCGAGCTGGTGAAGTCGGCGGGGTTGTATGCGAGCTCGGAGACCCGTTTTCCGGTCGCGAAGTCCCACGCACTCACGGCGTGGTCGGGTCCCCTGGCGTTCCCGTACGCCTCCGCGTCGCTGCTGTTCATCGTGATCACGCGAACCTTGCCGTGCGTGGTGAACACACGCGAGCCGTCGCGCGAGAACCACAGCGCGGTCACCTCGTTGGCCATCGGTCCGATCCGGCGCAGCTTGCCCGTGTCGAGGTCCTCGATGATGATCTCCTTGACAGCGTCGTAGGCGATGTAGCGGCCGTCCGGCGAGATCGAGATGTCGCGGCGGGTTCCGACGGGGTAGGCGCGATCACCGAGATAGATTCCACTCTGGTGGTCCCACAGTCCGTACGTCTGCATGTCCTGCGAGCGAATCGCATACCGTCCATCGCTCGCCACCATCGCGAAACCGCCGACTCGCGATACCTGCGGCACCAGCTTGACCGCCTCCGAGCTGGCGCGTGATGGCGAACCAAGAACGAGCGCAACGAACACCCAGGCTCTCATGAGCCGACGAGCATGGCTCGAAGGTGCGTGACCGAGCAACCGATTCGTGTCTGAGCTGTGACCGGCGCGCTAGTCTGGAAGGTCGCAGCGAAACGCATCACCCTCGACGGTCGTGCAGCACGGCACGATCCAACGGATGTGGGTCGCGCCCAGCTTCGCTGCTTTGCTCCGCGCGTCGGCTTTCGCGATCGTGGCCGGATCGCTGGCGCTGTCGCTCGCGGTGCCCTTGACCCGCTCGAGGATCTTGCAGTCCGTGAGGTTCGCTTCGTCACCGTCGACGACGCGAGACCCCGTTGTCTTGCCGCCGCACGCAGCAGCGAACAACGCGACGATGATCTGTACGTGAGTCATGTGACCTCGCAGTGCGAGGCCACGATCTCACGGAATGCAGTTCGCGCGCGACGGCAGGCAGGTATGGATCGGCGACGACTGCGGGTCGCCACCGGTGGGCTTCGGCCCGCCCGTCC
>JACCYD010000207.1 GCA_013696695.1 Deltaproteobacteria bacterium
GTGCTGGTACCACTTGTCGAGCCAGCGCAGCGCCGCGAACGGCGATGTGATCGCGACAGCCGCGGCGGCGAACGACAGCGGCGGCGGCAACAGCATCGAGCCGGCGACCAGCCCACCCATCCACAGCGGGTAGACGAGGAGCGCGGCGCCGATCTTGATCGTCGACACCGCGTCGGGATCGTACTTGCGCGCGACCATGCGCGGGATGAAGTACGGGATCGCGTACAGCGCGACGCCCGATGCGGCGAGCGGCGCCATCAGCGCCTTGCGCCAGCCGCTGGGGCCGTGGGGGCGCTTCTCGGTGGGCGTACCACCGCGGGCGATTCGCGCATCGTGGAGACCGAGGCGCTCGAGCTCCGCGTAGTAGATGTCGACGAGCTCCGCGACCCGCGCGACCACCTTCGGATCGACGCTGCGCAGCGTGCGGTTCGCGAGCTCGACCTGGCGGCCGATGCCGCTCCACTTGCCGAGCGATCGATCGCCGTCGTCGTTCGCCAGCAGCTCGGCGACGCGGGCGACGCGCAGCCGCTCCTCGTGAGTGTCGCCCTCGACCAGCAGATCGCGAAGATCGGCATCCATGATCGCCGTCGCGTTCTGCACGCGCGCTTCTTCATCTGCGCCGGCAACCTCGGCGAACCGCCGCACCGGCCCCCACAAGACGAGGCAGCGCGAGCGAAAATCGTGGCGCGCGTCGAACTCGAGGGCCGCCGCCTGAAACGTCGGCGGGATGCCACCCGGCTTGCCACGGGACGAGCCTTCGGCCGCCAGCAGCATGCGCGCGGCGCCGGAGCGAAGCGGCGCGAGCTGCGGTTCGCTGTGACTCGTGCCTTCGGGAAAGATCAGAATGTTTCCGCCACCCGCGAGGTGTGTGGCGATCTTGTCGAACATCGACGCGTTCTGCGACGAGTCCTTGTTCGCGTGGTCCTTGCGCCGCACGATCGGCACCGCGCCCGCACGATCGAGCAGCCACTTGAGCCCGGGCACGTCCCACAGCGTCGATTTCGCGACGGGTGAAATCTCGCAGGCCGCATCGGTGAGCACGAGGATCGGGTCGATCAACGCGTTCGTGTGGTTGGAGACGATGACGCGTCCCTTGGTGTCCGGGCCGGGCGGCTCGCCAACGCGCTCGATGTCGCGGAAGTACAGCCTCATCAACCGGCGAAACGCCGAGACCAGCACGCCGCGCACACTGGGCGCGTCGCCGCGGCCGCCAGCAGTCTCGTGAGACAGCGTCTGCTCCATCTCACTAGCGTGCCACGGCTTGCAGACTCGCGGCTCAGGCCGCGCGGTCGATCGCGAACTTGCCGTGCGACCACACCGTCATCGGGGTCAGCACGTGCTCGGCCCGGCGGCTCGACGAGGTGTGATCCTCGCACCACCACAGCTCGCCTTCGCTCTGCTGGCGAAGCGCGACGCACATCCCGCATTGCTTGGCGTCGTACGCCTCGGGCATGCCGACGACGAGCGTCGGGCAAGTGGCATTCGCGAGGACCTTCGCCGCGACGGCCTTCCTCGACGCTTTCGGATGATGCAGACCGAACTGACCGAGGACGATCAAGTCCGCGCCGACCTCTGCGCCGAGCTGCACGATCTGCTCGTCGGGCTTGCCGCGGCGCACGTGCAGGCGCGCGCGCCACTCCGTGCCGTGCCGGTTGAACGCTTCGAGCGTCGAGTACACGTGCTCCCACAGCGCCTGCTTGACCTCGTCGGCGGACGGATTCCGCTTCTCGCGAACGGTCAACAGATGCAGCTCGGGAGCGTCGTGCCGCGCGGCCTGATCGAGCGCGTGCTCGAGGACCACTTCGGAGTACTCGGATAGATCGAGACCGACCACGATCCGGTACCGGCGGACCCGGCTCAAATGCAGTTCAGCGACTTCGGTCATGTCGGCCGGAGTTGCAGTCGGCGTGCCGACGGCGTGGTGCGACGTGGGCGCACGGCGGTGCTGCTCTCGACAGGATGGACAGCGGCGTGCCAGTCTGGCGGCGTGTCGCGAGACCCCAATGCTCCTGAGCTGCGAGCGGTGGCGCCACTCGTGGTACTCGGGAATACGCATCGGTTCGTCTGTCCGATCACGCTGGTCGCCAACGGTGTGCGCGTGATCGGCGTCGCGAGCGCCGAGATGTTGCGCACGTTGCCCGATTCGGGCCTCGCGGTCGCGACGATGCTCGACGGTTCCGCGACGGTCAACATCGTCAACTGGACGGTCGGGCGCTACTCGGGCGTCGGGCTGGTCGAGCTCGAGGCGCCGTTCCCCACGGATCACGATGTCGTGCCGCTATCGATCGAATCGATCAACGCGAGCGTGGACGTGCATGGCGCGCCGGCTGCCTTGGTGATGCTCGACCAGATCGACGGCCGGTTCGAGCGCTCGTTGGTTCCGGTGTACGTCGATGCCGACGATGCCGGCGGCATGAGCGACACCATCGTTTACATCGTCAGCCCCCATCACCCGGCGCATGTCGAGACGCCGGTCGAGGGTGCAACGGTGTTCGCGTGGCTGCCTCCCGAGCCCGCGCTCGGCCGCCGCTTCACCGAGGTCGTCGCGTTCGCGATGGCGTATCCGTATCGAGCCGGCATCGCGAAGCCGCGCGCCACGCCGGTGATCGCCGAGCTGGTGGGGCTCGAGGATCTCGGTCGCGCGCTGCTGTCCGCCGCGACCTCCAAGCCCGAGTCAGAGCTCGGTGCCGTCGCCGGCGAGATCGTCGATCCGGTCGATTCGGCCGACGATCCACTTGCCGGCTTCGACGACTGACTCGCGCGCTACTTGTTCTTCTGCCAGAAGCTGACTTCGACGAGATCGAGCGTCTCCACCGTGGCTTTCGCTGCTTTCACGAACACGTGGATGTCGCCGAAGTCAAACACCACGGAATCGGCGCCGTAGGGCTGGGTCGCGCCCTTGCGATCCTTGATCGTGCCGACGGTGTTGAAGTTGTAGAAGCCGCGGCTATCGAGGGACACGCGACCCTTGAACAACGTCTTCGGCGAGAAGTCGCTGCCCATCGTCTTGTACGGCATCGTCAGCGAGATCGCGCGCCCGTTGTACGGCTCGTAGACGACGAGGCCGAGGTCATCCCAGGTGTGGATCCGGTTCGCGCCGCCCTTCTTGTCCCAGACGCGCGACGGTTCGCCGATGATCTTCTTGATGTCGGCGAGCATCGGCTTGCCGCCGATCGCCTTGCCGTTGAGCGTCACCGCGCCTGCACTCGTGACCTCGACCTTGATCTCGCTCGCCTTGCCGCCGCTCGGATTCTCGGCGGGGACCGGCGCCACCGGTGAGGCCTTGTCCTTTTGCCAGTAGCTGATCTCGACGAGATCGATCGTCTTCGCGCCGGCCTTGGCGATCGTGAACACGTGGATGTCGCCCTTGTCGAACACGATCGAATCCGCGCCGTATGGCTGGCCGGCCCCCGGGCGCGACTTGATCGTGCCGAGATCGATCGTCGATGGCATCGCGCGACCGTCGACCGTGATCGAGCCACCGAACATCGTCGACGGGTCGTACGTGCCGCCCAACGCCCGGTACGGGAACGTCGTCGAGATCACGCGACCGTCGCGCGGCTCGTAGAGCACCATGCCGAGCTTGTCGTAGGTGTGGATGCGGTTCGCGCCGCCCTGATCCCAGACGCGATCGGGCTTGCCGTAGATCGCCTCGATGTCCTTGAGGTACGGCTTGCCGGTGATCGCGACGCCGTTGAGCGACACCGACGTGCCGGTGATGACGATCTTGATGTCCTTGGTGTTCGAATATTTTCCGCCGCCGGCGGTGACCACGGGCGCAGCGGCGCCGCCCTTCTTCCACATGCTGAGCTCGACAAGATCGATCGGCCCGTTGCGGCCGGTCAGGAACACGTTGAAGTCGCCCTTCGGGAACACCACCGACGTGGCTGAATACGGCTGCGTGGCGCCGGGCCGGGTCTTGATGTCCGCGAGGTCGCTCGTGCCATTCAGCGCGTAGCCGTCGACGATGATCGAGCCGCCGAACATGGTCGTCGGGTCGTACGCCATGGCCATCGGCTTGAACGGGAACGTCGCCGAGATCGCACGGCCGTCCATCGGCTCGTAGACCACGAAGCCGAGCTTGTCCCAGGTGTGAACGCGGTTGACGCCGCCCTTGGTGTCCCAGACGCGATCGGGTTTGCCGTAGACATTCTGGAAGTCGACGAGCTGCGGCGTGCCGCTGATCTCGACACCGTTCGCGACGATCCGCGAGCCGCTGATCGTGACGTTGACGTCCTGCGTGCGCGTCGGAAAGCGACCTGGCTTGACGCCCGGCGGAGGAGCCACCGGATCAGGCGGGCGAACCGTCGTGGCGCC
>JACCYD010000237.1 GCA_013696695.1 Deltaproteobacteria bacterium
CGTCGAGGCTCACTAAGTCAGTCCCGCTTGAGGAACCTGGCGGCCCCGAAAATGACAACGGGCACGCCGTGATCGGGCGTGCCTACTTCAGCTCTCGAAGGCGTTATCGAGCGGCCGTGCGGGTCACGAGCTTGACGCTGTTGAACCGCAGGTTCGTCGGCATCTCCCCCGAGGTCTCGAGCTTCTCGAGCACGCCCTCGACGGTGATCTCGCACTGCGGCTGGTCACCGCACGCTTGCTCGAGCATCGCGAATTGCCCCGGCGCGAAGATCAGCTGCGGAAGCCAGCCGCGCTTCGCCGGTCGTTGGATCGGAAACGCGGCGACGTAACACGCTTCCGCGCTCCGACACAGCGCCGCTTGTCGCGTCACCTTCCACGTCAGCCTCTGACCCTGCCAGCGACGCCGCACTTCGCCCCACGTTCCACGCTGCTCGGCTTGGTCGAGCTCGTTCGCGAGATCCTGCTGCGTCGCGGCCGTCAGCATCGGCGGCGTCAGGTCCTGAGCAGCACCCGGGCGACGATCTTCCGACTTGCAGGCGAACAGAACGAACGAGAGGAGAAGTGCGTAACGCATGGTCAGCTCCTTTAGGGGTTACCGGAGTGCGGCGACGCGAGGTACGGCATCGAGGTGCCGAACGCCTTGTCGTTCGCGTTGACGCCGTCACCGACCGCCGAGCCGTTGTTGCACGCGACGGTGAGCAGCGTGTCCGTCACGTCGTCGGCGAGCGCGCGCCCGTTCGGGAAGTGCGACTGCGCGTTGGTCTGACCCTGGTTGATGTTGATGCGGAGGAGGTCAGCGGGCTGCGTGCCGTTCGGGCCAAGCAGACCGACGATGTCGACGCGACCACCCGCGGGCGTCGGCGCGCAACCGGCGTTGAGCACCAGGTTGAGGAGCTTCGGAACCTCGGGGTCGAGGATGTAGGCACCGAAGTTCTTGGCGTCATCCTTCGGAGCCGAGCGGTTGTACTTGTCCTTGTCCTGCAGCGGCACGATCACTTCGTTGACCAGCGGCCAGCCAAGGCGCGAGACCTGGATCATGTTGCCGAAGTCATCCGCGTCGCGGCCGCGGCGCAGGATACGGACCTGAGGGCGCAGCGCGGTGGCGTGGATGCCGACGAGCGAGTCCATTCCGGCCGAACCCGCGGCGGGGCGCTTGCCGCCCTTGGCGACCTCGGTGATCGGAACTTCGAGCACGAGCGACATCACGTTGACGCCATCGGTGGTGGGCGTACCGGCTCCGACACCGAGCAAGTCGAACACGTGAAGGTCGACGAAGAACGGCTCGTCGCGCGGGCCGGCGAAGGCGGTGGTGCCACCGTACGAGCTGACCGCCTCGAGGGCGACCTTCTCGTAGTTCGGGAACGACCGCTTGCCGACGTTCCACGGCGCGACCGGTGCGCCGTCGAGGATGCGGGTCTTCTTGCCGGTGCGCTCGTCGATCTTCTCGAGCCGATACGTCTGCGTGACGTTGAGGTTCGCGCTGCCGAGCGAATCGACCGGGCCGGTGTTGTAGAGGAACGTCGCGCCGTTCTTGAGCTGGTTGTCGAACGTCCAGCGATAGGTGATGTCGTCCTTCGCGTCGCCATCGTTGTCGATGTGGATCTCGTAGCGAGCTTCATCCGAGAACCGGTAGAAGTTCGGGCCCGACGACGGGAGGAGCAGCGGGATGTAGTTGGCGACCATCACGAGCTTGTCGGGGTCGGTCGGGCTGATGAACGCGTAGACGTCGGTGTTATCGACGTACTGGTCTTCCGCGATGTTCGGAGCTTCGCGGTGGCTGGAGGCGATGGTCATCGAGGCGCCGGCGGCGAGCGTCAGACCGGCGAGAGCGGGGGCGATCTTGTTCTTGAGTTTCATGTGGTCTGTCTCCTTATTCGGCGCGGTAGATCGCGCTGCCTTCTGAATCGACGATTGCGAACACACCTGCTTTGCGCGCGGTGCGCAGGCCTGCGGGGTCGAGCAGATCGGTGGCGGCGAGCTGAAGCGTCTCGCCGGAGCTGATGTTGACGATGGTGAGCTGGCCGTTGCCTTCGCGATCGCGCGTCGGCATCACGGCGGTGCCGCCGCCTGCGGTGAGCGAAACGCCGCCGGGCGTACCCATGCGGAGGTCGCTTGCCACTTCGTTCGCGGCAGAGCCATCGCTCGGAATCGCGAACAGCACGCCTTCTCCGGCGGAGCCCGCCGCGCGGTGATCCATCACCCACGCGACGCCATCGGTGTCGACGTGGAGACCGGTCGGAGAGATCAGCGGCTCGCCGCTGTAGACCGTCGAGGCGCTGCCGCCGTCGATCGACATCGTGAACAGCGCGGGGAGCCCAGCGCTGGTGCGTCCCGTCGCATAGAGCGTCTTGCAGTCCGGGCCCATCGCGAGGCCCGCAGGCCGCGTGATGCCGCCACCGAGATCGCTGACGATACCACCCGAGGTCGGCAGCGCGAGCACGCCACCGATCTGGCTATCGTCGGCGCTTCCTGCCGCGAGGTCCGCTACGTAGAGCGTCGCGCCATCGCACGACAGCACGAGGCCGGTTGGCGAAGCGAGGGGCGCGCCGACGGCGAGCACCTCGGCGGTGCTACCCGGGATCGACGAGGTCTGAAAGATCGCAGGCTCTTTCTGGTCATCGTAGGCGGCGAAGTAGAAGGTCTTGCCATCGGGACTAGCGACGGCATCGGTCGGAGACGTGAAGCCTCCCGAGGTGACCTTGGTGACGGACGTTGGCGGTTCAATTGGCAGATCATCGTTGGACGGAGAGCACCCCACCAGCGCGATATGCGCGCTGCTAAGTGCCCAAAGGACGCGTTGAGCCATTCTGTGGCCCTCCCTGGCTGTGTGCCGAGGTACGGGCGTTTCGGCCAACTGGATCACCAGTGGCTGAATTACTTGCCAGTGGGTCGTTCGCCGCGATGTGTCACCAGCGGCGACGCCGACTTAGAGCGCTTGCAGGAACAAGTTATAGGTGTCGACCGTCGGCGAATCCGACGAGAACACCAGCTTCGTTCCATCCGGGCTGATCCCGAACGCGCCGACATCGGGCGTCGTCGCGTCGGTGCGCGGGGGTAGATCGATCGTCACTTTCGTACCGGTGGGCGTCGACTTGAACAGCTTGAAGTTGTCGTCGCCGGTGACGGTGCGCGCACGGAAGTAGATGTTGTTCGCCGAGTCGAACAGCAGCTTGCCGCGCGTGCCCTGCGCTCCGCTGGTCTGCGTTCCGATGTCGGCCGCGGGGAGGATCACCACCGCCACCGGCACCGCTTGCGTGGTGTCGACCACGTAGCCGCTGTCGACGCCATCGGTCTCGAGGTCGGCGGAGAACGCGATGAACTTCGAGTCCGCGGACCACTCGAACTGGAAGAACACGTCCTGCGTGGTGGCCTGCGCGACGCGGAGCGGACTGAGCTGCGTCGACACGCCACCGGCGGCGGGCACGACATGCAGATCGAAGCCGTTGTTGTTCGCGGTGCTGTCCATGATGTACCCGACCTTGGTGCCGTCGGGGGAGATCGAGACGCTCGTGATCTCGACGTTGGTCTGGCCGGTGACCAGCAGCACCGGGCTCGAGCCATCGGCGTTCGCGATATAGAGGTCGAAGCGATTGTTCTGCGTGATGTCGGAGACGAACGCGACCTTGGTGCCGCGCGCGTCGAACACGTTGACCGTCGAGCCGGTGCCATCGAACAGCTCGCGGCCTCCACCGGGCACGACGAACGTCGGAGGCGTCGCCGTGTTGAACGGCAGCGTCGCATCGCTCGCGAAGCCACCCGCCACACGCGCACCATCGGTCAACCAATCGCCGACTGCCCAGATCCGCGACACGCCACCACCGGCGTCGACCGCGAACACGGTGTTGATGTCGCCGCCGGTGCCACCTGTCGTGGCATCCGCCGCGAGCACTGGGGTCTGATTCGCCATCGTGGGATCGAGCTTGAAGACGTCGGTCTTGCCGTCGGTGCCGAGATCGCCGACGGCGTAGAGCGAGGCGCCATCCGCCGTCCATGCGAAGTGGTCGGCGTCGCAGATGCCGCAGGCATCGAGGTTGACGGTGCGGATCAGACCACTGCCATCGAGTGGCACGACGATCGGCTCGAAGTTGTCCACCGTGCCGAGGTAGTTCGCGGTCACCGCGACGGCGGTGCCATCCGGCTTGAAGAACAGCGGGGTCACGAAATCGGCGCGCAGCACCCGGCCGGCGATCGGTGTCAGGTTCGTGAGGTTCACGACATCGCCGGCCGGACCATCGGCTGGACCATCGGGAGTCGGGCCGTCCGGATCCTCCGGGCCATCGCCCGCCGGGCCATCGAGCTTCGCGTCCACTTGAACGAACTTCTGCTCGCTTCCGCAACCGACGAACACGAGCAGCATGCAAGGCACCAGACGATCGATCCGCATTGAGAGCTCCTTGGAGGTGCGCTCTATACACCAAGTCGAATCAGAGGCGTACAGTCCGCGTGTCGATGCCCCATCACGTCGAGAGCGACATCAACGTCCAGCGGTTTGGTTTCACCGATGACGATCAAGGTCGGCGGCTGACCTTCCCCCGCGTCGAGATGAAGACCGCCCAGGGTCGATCCGGCCCGATCACCTACGGCGCACAAGATCTGCTGTTCGACGGCCTCGAGGGCCGGCTCGATACCGTGCGATGGACGGCCGATGCCGCGTCGCTCGGTGCAGCGTGGCTGCGCGACGAGGCCGGGCGGGTCGACATCCACATCAACCGGATCGAGATGTCGCGCGGCGTGATGCTGACGCGCGCGGATCGCGGCGTCGAGATCGTCTCCCCCCACGTCACGCTGTCGGAGATGAAGCTCGCGGTGAAGGGGCCGTTCGGTCGCAAGGCCGCGCCGGCGGCACCGGTTGCCCACACCACCCCGCCCACGCTGCGCCAGGATCGGCTGCGCTTCCTGGACAGCTTGTCGGGACACATCAACGTCACCGTCAAGGTGGTGCTCGACCTGCCGGTGATCGGCAAGCGGACCCTGGATCAGGACCTCAAGGTTCCGATCCAGGAAGGCAGCCTCGATTACCGCAAGCTCGATGAGAGCCTCGACTGGCTCGAGGGCACGTTCCTCGACATCCAGCACGACGAGGACAAGCTCGCCGTCGTGTGGAAGGTGCCGATCTTCGGCTCGACCCGCGATCTCGTCGCGTGGCGGCTCGACCAGGAAGCGCAGACGCTCGCGTCGTTCGGCCGGGTGCCTGTGCGCTCGCTCGCCGACTTCATCGTCGCGGCGGGCAAGTCCGACAAGCCGAAGGAGAAGAAGGGCAGCGGCGTGCTGCAGTCGCTGTCGCTCGAGGCGATCGATGTGGCGATCAGCCTGATCGCGCCGCGGTCCCTCGATGTCGGCGGTGGCATGATCATGTTCGGCGGCGAGGAACAGCCCGGCATGGTCGATCTCAAGGTGACGGGCAACATCAACAATCACGGCCCGGGTTTGATCCACGGCGCGATCGGTAGCATCGACACCACGATCAAGGATCTCCGGATCGGTCCGGCGACGATCACGGCGGATCGGCTGCACTTCGACGGGCTCGACGAGCTCGAAGTGGTGTTCAATGGCTTCAGCCCGGAGCGCGTCACCGTCGTGATCCATCGGGTGACCGCGACAAACCTGTTGTTGCAGCTCGCTGGCAAACCTAGTTGATCGGACAGTCGAGCGCTTCGAGCTTGCCGGCGAGCTCGATCTTGTAACCACCGATCGTCCCGCTACCGCCGATCGCCACAGAGGCGACCTTGCCGTCGGGGCTGGTGCCTACTGCACCGACCTTGAACGTGGTGTTCGGCAGCTCCTTCACGGTCTTCTGCGCGCCGATCCAGGTGCCCGACAGCTCCCAGGTGCCGGCCTGGTTGCGCAGCACGATCTCGGAGAGTGGCGTACCGGTGCACT
>JACCYD010000242.1 GCA_013696695.1 Deltaproteobacteria bacterium
GTCGTGATCTTTGGCGCCACCGGCGATCTCGCGGGCCGCAAGCTCGCCCCGGCGCTGTTCAACGTGATGCTCGACAGGGCGCTCACCGATCCGACGGTGATCATCGGCGTGTCGCGCAAGAAGATGCCGGTCGCCGACTTCGCCGAGAAGCTCAAGGGGCCGGCCGCCTTGCACTCGCGCCAGAAGGTCGAGCCGGCGCAGTGGGACAAGTTCGTCGGCATGCTCGATTACGTCGGCGGCGAGTTCCACGACGACGCGGTCTACATCGAGCTCAAGGCGCGCCTCGAGGCTGCGAAGGCGAAGGGCACGAACGGCAATCGAGTCTTCTACCTGTCGACACCGCCTAACGCGTTTCCGGTGATCCTGCAGAAGCTCCAGCAGCACGGCTTGATCGAGCGCCAGCAGCAAGGCCCCGGGAAACCTTCATGTCGCGTCATCGTCGAGAAGCCGTTCGGCACGGATCTCAAGAGCGCGCGCGCGCTCAACGAGTTGATCGGCGGCTACCTCACCGAGAGTCAGATCTATCGAATCGATCACTACCTCGGCAAGGAGACCGTCCAGAACATCTTGGTGCTCCGCTTCGGCAACTCGATCTTCGAACCGCTGTGGAACCGCCAGCACATCGAGTACGTCGAGGTCACCGCCGCCGAGGCGATCGACATCCAGGGCCGCGGCGCGTTCTACGAGGAGACCGGCGTCGTTCGCGACATCATCCAGAACCACCTCCTGCAGGTGCTGTCGCTGGTGACGATGGAAGTGCCGGCCTCGTTCTCCGCGAACGACATCCGCGACGAGAAGGCGCAAGTGTTGAGGTCGATGCGCAACCTCGATCTAAACGACGTCGCGAACTTTTGCATCCGCGGTCAGTACCGCGGCTATCGCGAGGAGAACGGCGTCAAGCGCGACAGCCAGCAGTGCACGTACGCGGCGATGCGCTTCATGATCGACAACTGGCGGTGGATGGGCGTGCCGTTCTACATGCGTGCCGGCAAGGCACTCGCGGAGCGCCTCACCGAGGTCAACATCCACTTCAAGAGCGTGCCGCTCGTGTTGTTCAAGGATGAGGCTGCCGGCTCGGTGCTCCAGCACGCGGTGCTCACGCTTCGCATCCAGCCGAGCGAAGGCATCTCGCTGCGATTCGTCGCCAAGGTGCCCGGGGAGAACATCAACGTCGGCAACGTGCTGATGAACATGACCTACGCCGATGCGTTCAAGCGGCCGATCGCGGAGGCGTACGAGCGCCTGCTGCTCGACTGCATGCGCGGCGACGCGACGCTGTTCAACCGCCGCGATTCCGTCGACCGCGCGTGGGAGCTGATCCAGCCGGTGCTCCAGGTGTGGGAAGCCACGCCGGGTGTCGTGTTCTACGACAAGGCCAGCAAGGGCCCGCAGGCCGCCGACGACATGCTCGCGAAGACCGGCCACGCCTGGCGCGAGCTCCAGCCGAAGTGACGTCCGCGCTGGCGAGCAAGTACGTCTTCCTGGCCGACCAGCGACCGAGGTTTGCCCGTCGCTTTCCCCCGGTCAACGAGACGGATAGCGGGTGGTGCTTGCTGAGCGGTCATCGCGGCGAGGACGAGCCCGACTTCGAGGACCAGCCCACCAACTTCCGGCGCAACACGCTCGCCGAGCTGACCGATCTGTTCCCCGAGCTCGCGGCGATCTTCGATGCGCCGGTCGACTCCATGTTCGAATGGGACGAAGCGGCCAGCTACCGCGTGGTCTGACTCGTGCGACCAACCACACAAAACAAGTGATTCCAATGCGTTGCCTATCGGGGACAGGATCCACCCATCCATCCACCGAGAATCATTCGCGTTCTGGCTGGAAACGTCAAATTGTGTTTCGCGACTTCGCCGAAACACGATTTGACGTTTCGGTCTAGAACCCTCGTGATATCGAGGATCTGAAGGGGTGGATCCTGTCCCCGATCTGTAACTCTTGTCCCCGATCTGTAACTCTGCGAACTGGCGTCCGACGCGCTCGCTGCGTTGGCCCCCACACAAGTTCTCCGAAACCGTTCGCGACGGTGGCTGTCACAGGCTCTGTGCTCGGACGTTATGTGCTGGCTGCTCTCGCGGATGGAGTGGCGGCGGCGGACGAGGACATCGCTCGTCGTTCGCTGACCAAGATCGACTGGGTCCTGCGTGGCCGTGCGCTGCGGCGGCTGAACCAGCTGTTGATCGAGGCCGCGCTCGAGACCGGCGTGATCGATGACGAGGACTCCTCCGCGCGTCGTCACGTGTTGCGTGCGGCGGCGTTGATGGAGATGGGCGATCAGGTCGATTTCCGCGATCGCGAGGCGGTCGCAGAGACCTACGCCGACAAGACGGCGGTCAATCCCCCGCGGTTTCCGCTCGCGACCTTTGCCGCCGGCGCGATCGTGCTCGCGTTGTCGACGACGATCGCGGCGGCAACCGTCGTTGTCGTGACTTCGCCCGCGCCGGGTGCGCAAGTCGTGCGGCCGACGCCACCCCCACCCGCCGGTGCGTTTGCCGTCGGCGGCTCGCCCGGCCACGAGCGTGCGGTCGAGGAGACGTTGACCTCGCAACTGCACGCGCTGATCGAGCACCGCACGCTGGCCCGCGATCCGGCGGCGTTCTCATCTCACCCCGGCGTTGCGGCCGCGTGGCGCGAGCTCGTCGACGGCGCTCCAAACTATCACCTCGACGATCGCTCGCAGGATCCCGAGGAGCTCAAGGTGCGCGTGCAGGTGCTCTCCGACCAGCTCGCCGCGTCGAACCTCGGCTACTTCGCGGCGGTCGAGCGCAGCACGCGCAATGACATCACGATCGGCGTCTACAAGATCGCGAAGGTCACGTTCGTGCGCGCCGATTCCGAGCGCGTGCGCGTGCTCGACGCGCAGCGGATCTCGAGCACCGAGCCGACCAAGCCGGTCCTTGGCATGAAGGCCGAGGGCATGGACGATCCGGTGGTGCTGCTCGACCAGGTGTCGGCGCACGTGGCGACCCAGCTGTTGCCGGTGCTCGACGGGCAGCCCTACGCGCTCGGCGACGATTCGTGGGCACGCAGCGCACGCGGTCGCAACGCGACGATGGCCGCGACTCGTGCGATTCGCCGCGAGCTGGGCACCGCGCTCGCCAGCGACGCGTTCGATCTGGGACGCGCGACGATCCGGCTTCGCAAGCTGCTGCTCGCGTCGGTGCGGCATCACGAGGCGCAACACGGCCGCGAGCAGAACAAGCAAATCAGCCTCCCCGAGGAGCTGGCCAGGCTTGTCGGTCCGCTGCGCGATGGCAGGGGCCGCCCGAACCCGATGGCGTTTCGTGCGCGGAACGAGCTGTCGGCGTACGCCAGTCAGATCGCGAGCGACATGTGGCTGCCGCAGGTCGCGTTGTGGAACCTGGCGCGCCACGCGTTTCAGAGCAGTCGCCGCGGCACGCCCGAGTCGTACGCCGCGGTGATCGTGCTCGAAGGCATGGCACGTCAGCTCGGCATCTCGGGCGCGACGACGGGAAAGTCGGCTTTGCATCGCGGCGAGCTCGATCGCGATCGGCTCGCGGAGCTGGTCGCGCCACTCGCCAGCAAGACCACGATCGAGCTGCGATCGGCCGCGGCCAGATTGTGGGCCGAGCTCTTCGACGAGCCGCTCGTCCGTCTGGTCGACGACGTGTTCGGCGAGTAGCATCGGCGGGATGGACCCGCTCTCGTCGACACTCCCTCCGGGACACGTGTTCGACGGGCTCGCGGCGAGCTCCACCGAGGATCGCGACGCCGCCACGCGAATCGCCATCGCGCTCGGCACCGAGGTGTCGTCGAAGCTACTGCTGTGGGACGAGCTGACGCCGTCGAATCGCGCCCGCCGGCTGTGGGCGTTCATGGGCGTGCACCTGCGGCGCGGCGCGGACATGGTGCGCCAGCCGCGGAGCTTCGACCTCGAGCACACTGGTACGCTGGGCTCGCTGCTCGACGTGCTCGCCGAAAAGCACGGCGTGCTGACCGCGCGCGATCTGCCTGCGGCCCTCGTCACCAAGCCGGTGTCGATCGCGATGCGCGATGCCACGCTGCTCGCGGTGCTCGATGCGGCATGCGCGCAGGCCGGATGTCGCGGCGGCCAACGCGCGCGTGGCGAGCTGGTCGTGCACGACGAGCGCGAGCCCGGGTTTCCCGCGGCATACAGCGGGCCGATGCGCGTGCGGATCCTCGAGCTGCGCACCTCGCGCTCGACCGATTTCACGGCGACGTCGGTCGCCGCCCAGGCGCGTCTGCGGATCGAATGGGAGTGGCCGGTCGGTCCGGTCGGCCCATTGTCGATCCGGATCCACGGTGACGATCGCCGCTACGACGCGTCGCCGGTCACCAACGTCGTCAACGTGGGAATGGTCGCGGAGCTCGTGGTCGACGTGCCGCAGTCGTCGCCGCTCGCGCTCGCCGGCACGGTGTCGGCGATGTTCGAGGGCGCCTATGAAGATCTGCGGTTGCCGATCGGCAGCTCGGCCACGCTTCACGGTCTCGCGGTCAACGCGTTCGCACAGGACAGCGGGCCGCATCTAACAATCAAGACGGTCGATCAAACGCGGCTCACGGGCACGGTCGATCTCGGACTGTCGCCGATGATCCTCGGGATCGCGACCAACGGCGAAGAAGGCATCCCACAGATCCACCGGATGCGCGTCGCCACCAACGCACCCGGATCGGAGCGCTGGGGCCTGCGGTTTCGCGATGGCTTCGGGCAGATCGCCGAGTTGCGGCTGCGCATCGCTGCGGCACCGGTGCGCGGCAAGCTCGCGTTCGCGTTGCCGCCGATCCCGTTGCCGTGACCGGGATCGCTACCGCTTGTTCGCTGACGGTTTCGATTTCGTCTTCTTCGCCTTCGGTTTCCGCGACGCGTTGGCCTTCGACTTCGCGGGTGGTGGCGATCCCGCGACGCCGATCTGCTTGACCAGCGTCTTGGGCGCTTGCGCACGATAGCTCTCGTCGACCCACGCCTTGAGCATGTCGACGTCGGCTGCGTCGTGCTCGAACGATGCTGACACCCAGCCGGCCTTCCCGAGGCCATAGGCGGTTGGTTTGCAGAACGGCAGCATCAGCGCGACCGCGCTCGTGTTCGGCAACTTGCAGGAGATGTGGAGCGGCTCACCCTCGAGGCTGAGGTAAGCGAACGTCTTGTCCTTCACCGCGAGATCGAGGTGACCTGGCCACGGGCTCTTCGTATGAGCTCCCGGATAGGCGAGCCCGAACGCACGGAGCTGTTTCAGCACATCGTCCGTCGGAGTCTTCTTGCGCGCCATGCGACCCATCCTACACACCGGACCTCACACGATCACGTCTGTGAGTGGGCGCACCAAGATCAAGATCGTTGATCGATGCGTCGGGAAGGCGCTTGATCGAGGCATGCAAACCGCCTCAGTGGGGGGCGTCGCTGGGTTGGTCGGGGAGGAAGCTTGGGGAGCGACGCTGGCCTCGATCGCGAACCGGCGGCTCACCGGTCAGCTCCAGCTACGCGGTGACGATGCGAAGCTCTACCGCGTCGCGTTCGTCGACGGCATGGTCGTCGGCGCGAGCTCGCCGTCGGCCGCCGACTCGATCGTGCGGATCGCGCTGACCAGCCACTTGATCTCGTCGAGTCAGGTCGCCGCGATCGCGAAGCTGGTCTCCGGATCTCCGAATCGCGACGAGCACGACATCGTGGTCGACGCCGCGCGGCTGACGGACGATCTCGCGAGCAAGCTGCGTCGTCGCGCCATCCTGCAGCGCGCCGCGAGGACGTTCGCGGTCGATCGCGGCGAGTTCCGCCTCGATCCGTTGATCACGTTGCCGGTGATTCGCGGCGTCGACGTCGACATCCGCGCTGTGCTCGCACTCGGCATCCGCATGAACCTCTCGGAGAACCGGCTCGGCAGCGATCTGCGAAGGCTCGGCTCGCGATTTCGCCTGGTGCCCACCGCGCAGCTCGCGGCGTACGAATTCGGTCCCGAGCTCGCGCCGATCATCGACGAGCTTCGCGAGGGCGCCACGGTCGCCGAGATCGATGCGCGCCACCGCGAGATCGAGCGGCGGATCGTCGAGTCGATGCTCTACGCGCTGGTCGTCGGCGGCGCCTGCGAGGTCGTCGAAGGCCCCTCAACGGCGGTGTCGCGAACCCTCACGCCGGTGCCGTCGCGGACGATCACGCCTGGGTCGCGGAACATGCCGGTCGTGTCGCGGACCACCACGCCCCACCTAAACTCTCCGCGCACGATCACCGCGAACGGGAGCCAGCGGTCGTCGACGATCGAGGACATCGGCTCTCGCACGCGCACGACGGACTGGCACGAGCAACGTCAGAAGACCGACGTCGGACCCGGCGTCGCCACGCGGTCACCTGGATCGACCCCGCGGGTTTCGGGGATCTCGAAGCCGCCGCCCGTGCTCGCCGACGAAGCGTTTCATCGCGGCGTCATGGCACTGCGCCGCGACGACGTCGTCGAGGCCGTGCTCGAGTTGGTCCGCGCCAGCGAGCTCGCGCCGATGGACGTCGACTATGCGGCGATGCTCGCATGGGCGAAGTTCTGCGCCGCGCCCGACAAGAACCTGGTCGCCGCCGAGACGCGCAAGATCCTCGAGCGTGCGGTCCGCAGGTCGGACAAGCCGATGATGGCGCGCTTCTATCTCGGCCGTGTCGAACGCATCCTCGGGCGGGTTCGTGAAGCGCTGATGCACTTCCGCCAGGTGCTCGAGATCGAGCCTGGCCATGCTGATGCCGCCGCCGAGATCCGCATGCTCGAGCCGCGCGCCGCTTCCGATCGCCGTCGCTGATCTGCGTTATCGTCGCGCGATGCGAGCGCCGATCTGGATCGCTGTCCTCCTCGGGCTCGTCGCGCCCGCGCGTGCCGAGGAGCCGATGGAGCGCGAGCCGGACGCCTCGGCAGTGCCCGCACGCGAGGCGATGACGACGTACTTCGAGGGCGAGAAGGGTGGCGGCTACACGCTGATCGGCATGGGCGTCGTCGGGCTCGCGGTCGGCATCCCGATGCTGATCCGCGGCGGTTCGACCGACGAGGACACACTGCGCGGAGCGTCGTATCCGGCGATCGGTTTCGGCGTGCTCCACCTCGCGGCCGGCCTCTTTGTGGGCGTCAGCTCCGCGAAGCGCATCCGCGTGTTCCGCAAGGACATCCAGTACGAGTCCGATGCCTGGATCGAGCGCGAGCAGAAGCGAATGGTGGGCGTGTCGCGCCAGTTCACGATCCTGAAGATTGTCGAGGTCGTCGGCATTGCCGGCGGGATCGCGATGGCTGGGATCGGTCAGCAGCAGGATCGCCCGCTGCTGACCGGCATCGGCATCGCGCTCGCCGTCGAGCTCGGCGCCACGCTGGTGTTCGACATCGTCGCGGCGCGGCGCGCCAAGCGCTATCGAGCGGCGCTCGGCGCGATACTGTTCTAGCTCACAGCCCCCGCCCACACGCGTCCGCGATCGCGGACGGCGCGACGCACCGGCGGAGAAGGTCGCCGAGATCGCGGTGAGATCCGGCCTGGGGCGCGCGGATCCCGCGATCTCACCGTGCTAAGACGGCCCGCAACCATGGCCGACACTCCTGATGACCGCCGGACCCTCGGCGAGCGCGCAGCACGCCAGCTCTCGAACACCACGAAGACGCCACCGCAGTGGGTGGGCATCACGCCGCGCTGGCTGGTGCAGCTGCTGCCGTGGACTCCGGTCGAGGCAGGCGTCTATCGCGTCAATCGGGTCATCGACGACAAGCTCAACATCAACTGCAATCCCGAGGATCACGAGGACCGGACGCTCGATCTCGTGGACTATCAGGAAAAGCCGCGCGAGTACGTGCTCAACGTCTGCACCAAGACGATCGAGGTGCATACGCGCGTCTCCGATCTGTTCCGCAGCCCGATGGATCAGGTCAAGGAGCAGCTGACGGTCGCGGTCGAGAAGATCAAGGAGAAGCAGGAAGACGAGCTGATCAACAACGGTCAGTACGGTCTGCTCAACAACGTTCACGACACGATGCGGATCAAGCCGCGTTCGGGCGCGCCGACGCCCGACGATCTCGACGAGCTGATCGCCCGCGTCTGGAAGGAGCCGAGCTTCTTCCTCGCGCACCCGAGGGCGATCGCGGCGTTCGGTCGCGAATGCACCCGCCGTGGCGTGCCACCGCCGACGGTCACGCTGTTCGGTACGCCGATGCTGACCTGGCGTGGCATCCCGCTGGTGCCGACCGACAAGCTCCACATCAGCGGCAAGAAGACCGACATCATGCTGATCCGCACCGGCGAGAAGAAGCGCGGTGTGGTCGGGCTGTTCCAGCCGGGTTTGCCGGGCGAGGTGTCGCCGAGCCTGTCGATCCGGTTCATGGGCATCAACCAGAAGGGCGCGGCCGGATACCTGATCTCGCTTTACTGTTCCGCTGCCGCGCTGGTCGAGGACGCGATGGGCGTTGTCGAGGGTGTCGAGGTCGACCGCTACCACGACTACGGCGCGTAACCTTCGATGTCATCCGACGAGCGATCCGGTTATCTCCCTCCGCACGAGCTGCGCGCGTTGTTCGCGCAGATCGGCGATCGAGGCGAGGCCGGAGGCGTGCCGCATAACCCAGGTCCGAGCATCGCGAGCTCGACGCCCGGGCTCGCCGGCGCGGCGCTCGCGCCCCCCGGCGTCGCGTTTGCGGCGGACGATCCGAACACGATCGGGATGATGCTCGCGCGGATGGCTGACGAGCCCTCGGGGGCGTCGGTGGTTCCGCAGCCAACGCCCGAGTCGCTGACGACCGGTCGAGGCATGTCGGCGCCGGCGTCGCCGGATACGATGCCGCAGCTGATCGCGAACGTGCCGGGCGCACCGAGCGTCGACGCGGACACGATCACGCCGCAGCTCGTCGCGATGACGTCGCAGGGCGATGCGAGTCCGACACATCCATCGCCGAGCGTGGCCGGTGGTCCGTCGGGTAGCGCGAGCGAATCGAGCACATCGCACGCCGGCCCGGGTGGGACGTCGACGGGGTGGGGCACACCGTCGGAGCTGCGGCCGCCGGACTTCGGTGCGCTGCTCGGTGCGCAGCCAACGAATCCATGGGCCGCGCCATTCGGGTTGGTGCCGACCGGCGCGATGCCCGGTTCGTCCAGCACGCCGCACGGCTCGTCGAGTGCGCCGTACGGTGGTTCTTCGAGCGCGCCATATTCTGGTCCGTCGAGTGCGCCGTACGGTGGTTCTTCGAGCGCGCCATATTCTGGTTCGTCGAGTGCGCCGTACGGTGGGTCTTCGAGCGCGCCATATTCTGGTTCGTCGAGTGCGCCGCACGGTGGTTCGTCGAGCGCGCCGCACGGTTCGTCGAACGCGCCGCACGGTTCGTCGAACGCGCCGCATCGTTCGTCGAGCGCGCCGCACGGTTCGTCGCACGCCGGTTCGCCGCATGCGGATTCTTCGGCACGCGCGCCGCACGCGGGCTCGATTCCGAGCTCGTCGGCGAGCGCGCCGCGCGGACACGCGATCCCGAGCTCGTCGGAGAGCGCGCCGCGCGAGGGTTCGGTTCCGGGTTCGTCGTCGGCCGCACCGCACGGTGCGGGCTCGTGGCCAGGCTCGTCGTCAACCAGCTCGTCGTCGACCGGCAGCTCGTCGCATACCGATCGAACGTCGGGTGTGCCGAATGCCGGCGGCTGGGACGGCGTATTGTCGAACGTGCCGACGTCGTCGGCGCAGAGTGCGGCGCCGGGTCGGCCGAGCGGTTTCGGGATGCCGGCGTCGAATGTCGCGTCGCCGGGCGGCATGCCCGGCGCACCCTCATCGGTGATGCCGAGCGCGCCGACGATTCCGTTCGGCTCGAATGCCGAGCACGCGGGCAATGCGGCGGTCGGGCGGTTCGGTGTGGTGCCGCCCGTCGGTGGCGCC
>JACCYD010000268.1 GCA_013696695.1 Deltaproteobacteria bacterium
GCGGTTCGCATCTGCACCGCGCGTTCGAGGTCGAGGTTGACCTCCTCTGTCGATCGCAACTTGTCGCGCAGCGCGCGCCGCATCTCCTCGAGCGCGAGCGTCAGGCGGCCGATCTCGTCGCCCTCACCGCCCGAGGCCACCGGATCGGCGAGCTCGCCACGCGCCATCGCGTCGGCGCGCTGTTCGAGGCGTTTGATCGGTGCCATGAACTGCGCGACCGTGAACGCGACGATGCCGCCGCAGGCGCCGAACAAGATCAAGAAGAAGACGAGCAGCTCCTGCAGCGGCCTCGCCATCGACTCGCCGCGCCCGCGATACGACGGATAGAACAACGCGACGCTACCGAGCGGGTAGCGCACGCCACGCCAGGTGACCGCGAGCGGACCACCGCGCCCGGTGAGCTCGGCGCCTGGAATTGCGAGCAAGCCGTCGAGCCGGATCGCGTCTGGAAACTGCGCGCGCACGTACCACGGCGGCTTCGGGGCGCCCTGCAGACCACCGCCGAGCGCGATCACCTCGTCGGCTTCGTCGACGTAGTACATCACCGCGCCTTCCGCGGCATTGCCAGCGATCCGGCGCAACGACGCGCGGATCTTGTCGGGATTCGGCGGCGTGGGCTCGTTCGCGATGTCGGTCTGGATCTCCGAGCGCATCCACGCGATGCCGAGCTCGGCCTTCTTCTGCGCGGCATCGTTCGCGACGCGCTTGTACTGGACGAACCCCCACAGCATCGCCATGCCGCAGGCGAGCAGCACGACGCCGCCGAAC
This sequence comes from Deltaproteobacteria bacterium, assembly GCA_013696695.1. Lineage (GTDB taxonomy): Bacteria > Myxococcota_A > Polyangia > Haliangiales > Haliangiaceae > JABFXX01. The sequence continues at coordinate 769 of JACCYD010000268.1, forward strand.
GACAGCAGCAGCTTGCTGCGCAACGACAGCGACGGGGCGATGTTGCGCACGGGCACGCGATAGCGCTGGGTCAGGTGCGCTAGTAGTGGGCGCAACACGTCGCGATGCCAGAGCTGCTCGTAGATCGCGCCGGCGATCGCGAGCACCAACGTCGCGATCGCGACGATCAGCGTGTCGTCGACGTCGAAGCCGAGGTGGTAGCGCGAGACCAGCGCACCGACGACCGAGATCGCGAGCCAGACGACCATCGTCATCAGCGCGAGGCGATACGGCAGCGCCTGTGCCCGCTTGTAGATCGTAGCGGCGGGGGGAGCGTTCTCGCGCTTCTCGCCGCGCGACACCGCGAGGTATTCGCGAAGGTCGGCGGTCATCAGCTTCGCGCAGAACGCCCACAGCGAGACGCCGATCGCCGTGGCGATCGGAAAGTAGGTCTCGAGCTGGAGGAACTGCTGCTTCGAGATCGGCAGGAAGAAGTTCGAGAACGCGATCTGCGCGGCGAGCACACCGCCGGCGACGATCATCGCGACCAGCGTGAACCGCCGGAAGTGACTGTCGTCGAACCGCTTGAGCGGCGAGCCCGCGGCGAACAATCGCTGGCGGACCTCGCGCATGATCTGCGCCCACCACACCGCGCGCACGCACGACACGACATACGCGTTGACCGCGGTGAGAGCCGCGAGCTCGGCGACGCGTTGCCACGGCCAGCCCTCGTAGACCTGGAAGAACGTGCCCGTGAGTGCCGCCGCGCCGGCCCACAGCGACGTGCGGAGCAACAACACGCGCACCGGGCCCTTGAGCGTGATGCGATACGCGCGCGCCGCGAGCTCCTTGTCGACGCGCTCGCCGCGGCGGCGCGCTGCGACGGCCGCCCACAGCGGCAACAACCACGTCGCGATCGCGCCGAGCCAGACGATGCAGGCACCGATGCCGACGGGCAACGCCGTGCGCAACACCGTGTCGCCCGGCAGCTCGTCGAGATCGAACGCGGCCCAGATCGGATAGAGGATGAAGGCGATCTCGGCGATCCCGAGGATCACCGCAGGCAACAGGAACCGGCGGCGGAACGGCACCGCGGCGATCGACATCGCGACGCCGGGCTCGCGTGTCGATTCGCGCGTGACCGGGCCCGTCGCGTCGGTCGACTTCCCGCCGGGGGGCTCCCTGGCGTCGTCGTCGACGCTGGTCGGTGGCGGCATCGGTCAGGAGGATACCCGCTATGATGGCGGGATGGGACGCGCGCTAGCCGTGGTCATCGCCGGCGTCGCCGGGTTTCCAGGCGCCGGTGTCGCCGGGTTTTCAGGCGCCGCCGCGGCCGATCCGATCGTCAACCGCGACTACGCGATCGAGCTCTACGACGGCGTCGCGATCGGTGACTCGTCGCTGACCTCGATGGGCGGCGCAGGCGCCGCGCGCGTCAACGGCTCCGCCGGGGTGCTGATCAACGCGTCGGCCCCCGCGGTGAGGCGCACCACCGACAACGACAGCTGGAGCTGGGACTACCACCTCGACTTCCTGACCGGCCGGTTCTCGACCGACTACGACAACAACGGCCAGGTCGTCGGCGACGAAGGTGGTGCCTCGCTAGTCACCAGTGGGCTCGCGCTGCGGTTCGGTAAGTGGTCGGGCGCGCTGACGGTGACCGGGCAGACCGCACCGATCGACGGCTCGGTGATGCCGGAGCTGGTCGCCGAGGCGCTGCGCGTGAAGTTCGTGATCGCGCGATGGATCCCGAGCTGGGACCTCGCGCTCGGCTTCGGCTTCCAAATAGCAACGTTCAACCTGCGCACCACGGGCGGAGATCAGAACGTGGTGTTCGGGTTGACCGGCGCGGCCGGCGTCGCCGGCGCGACCTGGCTGCCGCGCGGGGAGAGCTATCGGGTCGCCCTCGCGCTCGAGAGCCGCATCGTCGGCAACCAGCTCGAGACCACCTGCGATCCCGAGGCGTGCGATCCAGATCCCACGGATGCCGACACCACGACGTACATCCTGCCGAACACCGTCGAGGCTCCGGGCCGCACGATCGTCGGCGTCGCCTATCGCTGGGCCGCGACGCCGTGGAACGAGCAGGTCACGACCAAGTTCCGCGACGAGCAGTCGCTCACCATCGCCGGCGATCTCGTGCTCGCCGGCTCGTCGGCCAACGGTCACGGGATCGAGGCATTCGCCGCCAGGGAGCTGCAGCGCTCGGGCTCGAAGGTCACGATCTCGCCGCGACTTGGCGCGGAGGTCGAGGCACTACCCGGTCGGTTGCGCGTGCGCGCCGGCAGCTACTGGGAGCCGTCGCGGTTCGAAGGCGTGCGCGGCCGGATCCACGGCACGTTCGGCCTCGAGCTGCGCGCGCTCGAGCTCCGGTTGTGGGGCGTGCGCCGCGGCAAGCTCGGCCTGACCACTGACTTCGCGCGACGCTATCGCAACATCGGCTTCTCGATCGGCTTCTGGCACTAAAGAAGAGACTAACAACAAGCTACCGTTACGAAGACCTTGAAGTTTGGCTGTCGTGACGATCTATGGATCCTGATTAGGGCGCAAGTCCACCGTCTGCTCCGCCGGCATTACTGCCACAGTGATTGCCGTCCAGTTGACTCCGTCAAATGACAGTCGGTATTTACCGGGTGGAACGAAGTTCAGAGTGCAACGATCGTCGACGCCGTTAGTTATCAACATACGAACCCCGATAATAGGCGGATCGATCAGGAGTTCGTCGCCGCGGTTCAGTCCAATCCTCACTATGAGCCGGACGGTCGGAGGTGTCACAAGTGTTACAGTAGCGGTCTGGCCATCAACCACTGTCACTGTTGCGGGTTTGGTCTGTGGAACACCAAGGCTAACAACGTAGTCGCCCGGCGGTACCTTCTCGAACTGAAACCGCCCCTCATCGTCAACGTCCACCATACGCGCATTCTGTGGCTCGTCGACATGCACCGCGAATACCGTGGTATGTCGTCCCTCTAAACCACAGACAATTCCTTGCAAGATGGCTATCCCGCTCAGAGCGAAGTCGAGTTTCGTGTCAGACTTCGGCAACTCGGAGACCAAGGACAACCCCAACGTGTCATGCATCGCCCAAATGCGTGGTGTTTCTGCTGGGACCGCGTGCGCGTCGACCCCGTCGAACAGGTAGCGCCCTCCCAAATCTGAAATGGCCTCAAAGTTTCCTTGAAACCACGCCTCAAGTTGAGATTGCTGCCGAGCAGCCCCCAACGACTGGCGGATGAACACATGTGCATCGGATACCAGCACACCGGCACGATCTCGCACATAACCTTCTATTCGATGTCCATGCTCCATTACGACATCGCCTAGATCGAGGCTGGTCTGATCAACCTTGATTTCCTCAATGACCTTTCGACGCGTCCCCGCTCCGAGCAGCAGGATTCGCCATGTTCCGGACTCTATGTGAGGAATAACGAACCGTCCGTCAACGGCTCGCACATCGACTGGCGCGAGACTGATCGTGTTAGGCCGTGACAATGCGATGCCGTAATGCTCGAGCGGTACACCATTAAAAAGAACCCGTCCGGTTATTCTCCCGCCCCCGGGGAGCAATAGTCGAATGTTGGTGTCTCCGGTGCGCGCAATGTACGGGGGCGCTTTGTAGTGGAACGAATATGGATCATCCGACCAACTGACAATCACGTCGTATTCGCCGGGTTCAAGTCCATCGACCTCGAAATAACCATTCGAGTCGCTCACTCCCACCCATTCATTAAATACAATCGAGCGTGACCGTTGAGTCGGCTTTCGGATTTCTATACAACCCCCACCAACAGGCTCTCCGTTGTCATCGATAACCACACCGCTTAAAGCGTTATCGCTATATATATACGCCATATCTGAATACCATGTTATTCACCTGTATCCACCTAGGCCAATACGTTTACATGTGCAAAAGGCCTTCGTGACACCGATTCGTCTTCCGTAACATCGTCGAAAACCTATCCTCCCGCACTCAGCTTCGGCTCGCCTTTCGACGTTGACCGCGAGTGTTTTCAAGGAAAACGATTCCTGTTGAAGGAACGTTTCTAGAAGCGGAATACCGCAGTAGAACTGGCAACTGCATAGGCAATCTACCTCTGCTAGAAATTGCGGTTCGGTTGGGCTGTCATCATCTGCGTCACCGCCCCCCGGTGGTCCACCTCCCATGGGTGGCTCCGTGCCGCCACCAGTTGGCCCCCACGGGTCTGGGTTGCTGTGTCGCTTAAATAGCGAACATCCTCCAGCTTCCATTACTATCACTCCACCAGCCTCGAACGACTCAAACGTGTCACGACAGTAGTATAGATCACCGAGTGTGTCGATTACCCAGTTCAACCCGTTCGGGTCTCGCTTTCCAACGGGGTCGCTGTTCACGTATAGATATGAACTCCACGTCGAGTCCACCAACGGATCGACCTGCAAGTACGATCCAATCCACGGGTCATAGGTCCTGAAGCCGTTTAGCGCCAATCCAGGACGGTGTCGCGTCACGCCGACGTTCTGCCAGGCGATGGTCTCGTCGTCCTTG
>JACCYD010000288.1 GCA_013696695.1 Deltaproteobacteria bacterium
GGTCAGGGCTCCAAGCTCGACGGCGGCGATGCCGACGCCACCCGCAGCGCCGAGCACGAGGAGCGTCTCCTTGGGCTTCAGCACCGCGCGATCCTCGAGCGCGTGGAGCGTGGTCGCGTAGGTGAGCAGCGTCGCGGCGCCGATCTCGAAGCTCACGCTATCGGGCAACTTCACCGCGGCGGCTTCCGGGACACAGACTTGCTCCGCGAACGCGCCGTGCAACATCGTCGCGGCGACGCGATCGCCGACGGCGAGCGTGGTGACGCCGGTGCCGATCGCACGCACGACACCGGCGACCTCGCCGCCGGGCGAGAATGGCGGCGTCGGCTTGAACTGATACCTGCCGCGCGTCAGCAGCACGTCCGGAAAATTCACGCCCGCGGCGCGCACGTCGATCACGAGGTGCCGATCGGCGAGGCGCGGCTCGGGCACATCGGTATCGACGCGCAGCCCGTCGGGCCCGACGAGCTCGTGGATGCGGACCGCTCTCACGGCGCTTGCTCCGCGACGGCGTAGCTGCCGAGCACGCGCAGCTCGGTGGTGAGCGCGCGCAGCTCCTCGAGCGTGGTGACGAACGGCGCGCTCGCCGCGTGCCCGAGCACGTCGATGTAGAAGCGATACGTGAACGGCGCCTCCGGGATCGGCCGCGACTCGATCTTCGTCAGCGACAGGTTGCGCGCGGCGAACCGGAGCAGCACCTCGCCGAGCGCGCCGGGCCGATCCGCGAGCGACAACACGAGCGAGGTCTTCGCGGTGGTGCCTTCTGCGAGCGGCGCCGGGCGCGGCGAGATCTCGACGAAGCGCGTCGCATTGCCCGCGGAGCTCTGGATGCCCTGCGCGACGATCGCGAGCCCGTATGCCCGCGCAGCGGCGCTGCTCGCGATCGCGGCGAGCGTGCGATCGCCGATCGCGGCGACCTTGCGCGCCGAGCCGGCGGTATCGATCTCCTGGCGAGCGGTGAGGTGCGGATGCTTGGTGAAGTAGCCGTGGCACTGCGCGAGCGCCTGCGGGTGAGACATCACGACCCGTAGCTCCTCGAGGGGCACCCCTGGCAACGCCAGCAGGCAATGCTCGATCGCGGAGATCACCTCGCCGGTGATGTGGAGCTTGCCGGCGGCGAGCAGATCGTAGGTCTCGTTGATCGAGCCCGCCGTGGTGTTCTCGATCGGCAGCAGCGCGAGATCTGCGCCGCCGTCGAGCACGCTGTCGGCGGCGCCGCGAAACGAATCGTGACCGGTGAGCAGCGCACCGCCGGAGCGCCCCGCATACCGGCGCTGCGCGGCGAGGTGGCTATAGCTCCCCTCGACGCCTTGATAGGAGATGCGCAGCGGCACGTCCTCGCGATCGCGCACCGCTTGCTCTTGATGCGCGACCGACATGTCCATGATCACGCGGTACATCCGCTCGATCTGGTGAGGATCCACGTTGGCCTGCGTGGCCATCTCGCGCAGCCGGCTGATCAACGTCTCCTCGCGCACGCGGTCGCGAAACGGGCTCGCGCTCGCGAGCTTGGCCTCGGCGACATCCTCGACGATCGCGAGGCGCTCTCCGATCAGCTTGATGATCTGGCGATCGACGGCCTCGATGCGATCGCGTAGTGACCCGAGATCCGGACCCGACATTCGCGGACCATACGCTAAGCTGTCTCCATGAAGGAGCCGAAGCCCGAGCTGGTCGAGTTGCCTCCCACGGGCGAGCTCCAGCCCGAGCCGCCGGTCGTCGCGCGGATGATCGTCGAGATTCGCAGCGACGGGTCGCGCACGATCGCGCGCGGTGCCGTCGAGGACGTGGCGACCGGCCAGCGCACCACGCTCGAGGCGCGCGGCGATTCGCCGATCCAGCTCGCGATCGCGCTCGCGCGGTCACTCACCCAGCTGCCGAAGCTGACGGCGCGCTCGGCGCTGCGCGGCCTGCTCGGCGGCCGCAAGAAGTAGCAATCCTTCCTACCAGCGACGGCGCCACAAGAGATCTGCACCGATCACGTTCGCGGTTCCACCGGAGCCTTCGACGAACCACTCGGTGGACAGGTAGTACTGCAACAGCACCTCTTCCGCGTTCTCGGTCGGAGCCGGCGTCAATCGATGCTTGAGCGCGACGTACACCTTGCCGTCGAACAAGCGGCGGCCGATCGTGCACGAGCCCGCGCTCGTCGACGTGCTGGACTCACACGCGAGCACGTCGATCCGGAGCTTCTCGGGCAGCACGTTCTTCAACTTCTTGAGGATGTACTGCGACGCGACGGAAACGCCGACCTTGCCGACCGCGTCCGAGACGTTGCCGCCCGGCTCACCACCCAGAAAGAAGCCAAACAGCTGGTCGCGATTGTACTGGCCGGCCGGCTCGGCGACGAAGCGGGGATCCGGAAAGCGCGGATCGCTGAGCGCGCCCTGGACGATCACCGTCAGACGCATTTCCCGCATCTGCGTCGACATCTGGAGATCGATGATCGGATCGATCGTGCCGTCGAAGAACACGATGTCGTTCTGCTCGATCTCGTACTTGCGCCCGAACAAATCCTTCGCACTGCCGTAGATCACCGAGATCTTGCCGTCGAGGCCGATCGTGTCACCGATGCGCAGCCGCAGCGGTTCGCGTGCCATCACCGCGGCGGTGACGCCGAATTGCTCGACCTCGATCTGGGTCGAGTCGACGAACAGACGTGCGTCGAACCAGACCTTCGTCGGCACCCTCGCCTCGGTGAATCGGATCTGCTTGGGGGGCTTGTCGGTGAAGTAGACATCGCCGGGTGCCTCGAACTCGAGCAGATCGTCACCCGTCGACGCCGGCACGTAGACGCGGCCCTTGCGTAAGAAGATGTCGCCGGTGAGCTCGAACCGCTTGCGACGCAGCGCGATCTTCGCGGTGCCGTCGATCAACGGCTCGATCTCGCCGATCGGCGATACCTGCGTCGCGACCAGCGTGCCGTCGATCGTGCTGGCATCGGGCGGGCTGAACGCATCGAGCCTCACGTTCTCGGTGCAGCGCGGAGTGTTCAGGTTGCGGCACGAGTTGAGGAGCCCGCGCGCATCGAGCTTGATGCCCTTGTCGGACATCAGCACGTTCAGCTTCGCGTCGCGCAGCGTGCCGACGATCGGGTGGATCGGAATGTGACCTTTGGTGATGTGGAGGTCGCCGCGGATCTTGGTGGTATCGAGATCGAAGCCGGTCATCGTGATCGTCGCGTGCAGGATGCCCTGCGCGGAGGCGAGCTCGCCGGGGAGCATCGCGGCGATCGGGGCGAGATCGAAATCGACGGCCGAGAACGTGCCGACGCCGTCCCCGATGTTGTCCGGCCGCGCGGTGACGAAGGCCCGGAGGCGCTTCGGCGTCTTGATCTTCACGGCGGTCGCCTCGTCGGCGATCATCTCGACCGTGACGTTCGTGCCGTTGTAGCCGGCATCGATCTTCAGCTGCGCGAGCTCGGGGATCGTCCGGCCCGCGATGCTGCTCAGCAGCTGGAGGTTATTGATCGTGAACGTGCCCTTGCCGGTCGGCCGACCAAGCGTGCCGTCGATCTGGATCGCGCCTTCGATCGTGCCGCGCTTCGGATCGAAGACGTTGCGGCCGATCAACGCGAAGTACTCCGGCGCCGATTGTGCAGGGATGGCGATCTTGCCCGCGAGCACCACGCCGAGTGCCGTCTTCGGCGCGACGAGCCAGGTCGCGAAGGTGACCGGCAGCTTGACGTCGGTGACCTCGAACAATCGGGCGACGGTGGCAGCGGCCGCCGCGACGCCGCGCGCGCACGCATCGCCGCGCGGATCCTTCGCTCGCGCGACGCATGCGCTCGCCCTCGTGCCCTGGTCATCGGTGGTGGCTTCGAAGTGGATATCGATCGGTTTCTTCAGCTCGCCGCCCTCGATCTCGCGCAGGTCGACATCGATCGTGGCGGCGGTGGCGGCGGCACCGATGGCGATCCGGATGTCGGCGCGCCCACCGTACGGGGCGTCGATGCCGAGCTTCGCGAGCTTCGACGGATCGATCGAGAGATCGTCGAACGAGGCGGTCAACGATTGCACGATGCCGCGCCCGAGCTGCTTCCAGGCCGTCGGATCGAACGGGTGCTGCGGGAACGCGATGCGCAGGCCGATGTTGGCCTCGCCGACATCGCTGAGCAGCGCGTTCCACGACGCGAACAGATCGTTGCCGATCGGCGAGAACGACACCGTGCCCTCGGCGGTGCCGAGCGGCGTGGTCACGGCCTTGACCTCGACCGATCCTTCGACCTCGGTGCCGCCGATCCGGATCTTGCCCTCGATCAGTCCGCCCGTGGAGCTGACGGCATCGAGGGCAACCTTGTCGACGGTGATCAGGGCCGATTTGATCGCGGTGCGATCCAGCAGGCGCCACGCGAAGACGTCGGTGAGATCGCGCGGGCCCTCGACGTCGAGCTCGAATCGCGCGCCACCGATCGTCGGACTCGTCGCGTGCGCGTCGAGCGTGACGCGGCGACCCGCGACCGCGACGCGCAGCTTGCCGTTGAACACCGGCAACGTCGGATCGATGACGATGTCGGCCGCGACCGCATCACCACCGCCATCCCAGCGCACCCCGCGCCGCTTGACGGCGAACTTTCCGGACAGCGTGCCGCGATACGCGGGATCGATGGCAGCAGCCGGAAGCCCCGTCGCATCGACCGTGGCGTCGAGCGTATCGCCGACGAGCGTGACCTCGAGCTTCGCGCGACCACCTCCAGCGCTCGCGGTGACGAAGTCGCGCACCTCGATCGTATCGATCGCCTTGTCGATCGTGATCGTGCCGCCCCTGCCGGACCACGGCGTGCCCACGGCCGGCGTGATCTGGTGATTCCCGATCGCGACGGTCACGACATCACCCAGCGTGATGTAGCCGTTCGCCCTCACCCCGACCGCGGCGGCTGCGGGACGCGCGTCGACGCGGGTGTAGATCCGGCCGTCGGCGAGCAAGTTCGCGGCGATCGTGGCAGATCCGAGCGCGGTGCCCTTCTGCGTCGCGCCGCGGATGGTGGTCGTCGACTGCACGAGGAGCTTGTCGCGTAGCGTGCCGTCGAACGTGGTGTCGACGGCGGCGAGGCCGAGGTCATCGAAGACGACGCGGCTACCGCGCACGGTGCCCGAAAACGCGAGGTCCATCACCGTTGTCAGCGGAGCCGGCTTGTCGAGCTTGGCATCGATGCGGAGCTCGCGGCCGGACACCCTCACGAGAGCGCCGGTCGGCTTCGCGAGATCCTTCGCCGACGCGACCACGCGTGCGCGATCGAGCGTGATGGCGCTGCCCTCGAGGGTTGCGTGAGCGGTGGCGGCGACCAGGCTATCGCCCGCGCCCGATGCGAGCACGATCAACGCGGCCTCGCGCCAGGTCGCATCGATCACGATCGTGGCGTCGCTCTCCGGAAGATCCCGCGCCGCGCCGCGCACACCCGCGATCCCTCGCACGCCCTTGGGATCGACGGTGATCGCGAGAGCGAGGTCGCCGCGGACGCGAATCGGTGGCCGTGCGGTGGTGGTACGCAGCAACCGGCGAACGTTCAGCCCGCCGGCGCCGAGAAACCCGGAGACGGTCTGGCGTTCGAGATCGGCGTGGAACCCGCCGTGCAGCGTCGACGTGCCGATCGTGCCCCTGAGCGCGAAGTCCGCCCCGTGGCCGCTCGGCTTGGTCTCGATCTCGAGATCGATGCCCGCCGGCATCTCGATGTCGGGGGCGATCGCCGCGATCGCTTCCGGCGAGCCGCTGATCTTGATCGTGCCGGAAGGTTGCTGGGTGTCGACCACCAACCCGGTGGCGGTGATCGCGAGGTCGCCGATCTTGATCCGCATCTCGGGCAGCGACACGCCGTCGTCGAGCTCGACGCCGCCGGAGACCACGATCGGCAACTTGCGCTCTCGCCAGGTGGCGGCGATCGCGAGGTTGGTCGCCGAGATGCCGCCGCCGGCGGCCAGCGTGAGGGCACCCGTGATCGCGATGCCGTCGATCGACACCGGTTGTACACCGGCGTATTCGACGGTGCCGCGCTTGACGTCGATGTTCGGTAGCTTGACGCTCCACGCGGAGGGTTCGGCGTCGGGATCGTCGACGGGCTTGGTCAGCGGAGCCGCGCCGAGCTTGATCGAGACGTCCTCGACCTGCAGCGTCTCGAGCTCCGCAGTCTTGCGCATCAGCTTGCCGAGCGCGAGGTTGCCGCGCAGGGTGCCGATCGTGATCGCCGGCTTGCCGTCGAGATCGTTGAGCACGACGTTGGTCAGCGTGAAGTCGCCGAGCACGCTGCCCTCGAGCTCGCCGATCGTCGCGCCCCCGGCGAAGCTCGATCGCAGCGTTGCCTCGATCTGAGCCTTGACCAGCCCGCGGCCCCATCCCGTGTGAATGATCACGAGCGTCGCCAGCGTGACGACCAGCGCGAGCAGGAACACCACGAGCACCGTTCGCCGCGCGAAGCGCAGCACGCGACGAAGCCCTGTGGGTCGGGTGGTCATCAGTACGTCTCTCCGACGCCGAGGAACAAGTTCGTATTCGGAAGCACGTTGCGCGGATCGAGCTCGCTGGCCCCGAGGCGGTTCAAGCGCCGCCCGACATCGATGCGGATCTTGAACCCTCCAAACTTCACGAACAGGCCCACTCCTGCCGCCCAGTGCAGATTCAGCAGGTCGAGCCCCTGATTCTGCTGCACCACGTCGCCACCGTCGAGGAACAGTGTGGTGCCGAACATCAGCCCGGACAGCTCCCCGAGTGGGATACGGAGTTCGGCGCCGGTCTCGAGGAACACTTCACCACCGATCGGCGTCTCGTCCGCCACCAACTCTCCCGTCATTGGGTTGATCTTGTCGGTTCCGTCCTCGTTCTTGGCCGTTCCGGCGATCACGGGAGCCAACACGCGCGACGAGAACCCGCGATGATTTTGCGCGCCGCCGGAGAAGTAGCGCTGCGTGACCGGCACGTCGCCGAGGAACGCACCGCCACGCACCCGGAACGCGAACGAGGACAGCTTGCCGATCGGCAGGTAGCCGCGCAGATCGGGCTGGATCTCGAGATACGTGAACGCCCCGCCCGCGAACGAGCCTCCCTCGATCACGCGCAGGCCGAGGTAGGCGCCCTTGCGCGGCTCCAGCGGCTTGTCGCGCAGGTCGGCCGCGATCGATTGCTCGAACCGGCCGTTGCGCTCGTTGTCGCGCAGCCCGAACCGCGCCTGATCGCGCCGGGTGATCAGCGGGTCGATGTCGAAGAACTCGAAGTACGTGAAGTTCCAGGCCGCCTGGCCCGTCAGCCAGCGCTTGCCGAGCGGCGCGCTAACACCGGTGCGAAGGATCGGGCCACGCGCCGTGTACGACTCGAGCGTGAAGTACTCGAGGCCGGCGCCGACATCCCCGATCACGAACGGCCGGAAGAATTCGAGCCGCTGGACGTTGAAGAACAACCGCGTGCGCGGTTCGTAATCCACGAAGTCGTGACCGACGCTGAGTGCGAGCCGCCCGTCAAAGTTGAGCGAGAGCAGCGGGTACTCCTGGGGGATGTACGTGAAGCCGCCGCGCAACCGGGCTTCGTAGGTTGCCGGCTCGTAGCCGAGCCCTCCGCCGCCCTTGAGCTCGTGGCGACCTGCGACGGAGACCGTGATCGTCACCGGCACGATGTCGGTGCCCTGCGCGCGCTCGGGAAACACGCGCACCTGCCCGAAGCGGCCGAGGTCGTAGAG
>JACCYD010000181.1 GCA_013696695.1 Deltaproteobacteria bacterium
ATCTCGAACATCGGGATCGCCGATCACGCTGCGGTGTTCGCGCGGGTCGACGACCCGGGCTCGAGCAACGATCGCCGGGGCTCTGCCGGTCTGTCGGCGTTCTGGGTGCCGCTCGACACGCCGGGGATCACGGTGAAACCGCAAGCGACGAGCGCGCCACATCCGATCGGCGGGTTCGAGCTGCGCGGGGCGATCGTGCCGGCGAGCGCACGGATCGGCCAGCCGGGGCAGGGCATGAAGCTCGCGATGCAGACGCTCGACGCGTTCCGCGTGTCGGTCGGTGCTGCGGCCGTCGGCATGGCGCGGCGTGCATTCGACGAGGCCCTCCAGTTCGTCGCGAATCGCAAGCAGTTCGGCAAGCCGCTCGGCGAGCAGCCCCTCGTGCAGGCACACCTCGCCGACATGATCGTCGACCTCGACGCGGCGCGCCTGCTGGTGTTGCGCGCAGCACACCGCAAGGACACGAGCAGAGAGCGGGTCACCACCGAGGTGTCGATCGCGAAGCTCGGCGCCACCGAGGCCGCGCAACGCGTGATCGATCGCGCCGTCCAGCTGTTCGGCGGGCGCGGCGTGATGGCCGGCCATATCGTCGAGCACCTGTATCGCGCGATCCGCCCGCTGCGGATCTACGAGGGCACCAGCGAGATCCAGCGCACGATCATCGGGCGTGCGCTGGTGCAGGGAGCGAGTGAAAAATGACCGCGACGTTCCCCGACGACTTCAACCTCGCCGACTACTGGCTGTTCGATCGGATCCGCGAGGGCAAGGGTGACAGGGTCGCGATCCGGTTCGGCGAGCTGTCGTACAGCTATGCCGAGGTCGCAGAGCGAGCGCGAGCCCTCGCGCGATATCTCGCGTTCCACGGCGTGACGCCGGAGAGCCGCGTCTACATCGTGTTGCCGGATCTGCCGCCGTTCGCGTGGTCGATCTTCGGCACGCTCGCCTGCGGTGGCGTGGTGGCGATGGGCAATCCGATCGCACCGCCGGAGGATCTCGCCCACACGCTCGCGTACGTCAAGGCGACGGCGTTGATCACCACACCGGCCGTTGCGGAAGCGCTCGCTTCACGCGCGGGACAGTTCCCGCATCTCTCGCTGGTGATCCTGGTGCCCGATGCAGCGACGGGCGATGACCCCGAAGTAGCGGTCGAGAGCGAGGCCGCCGACGAGTTTGCCGCAGCCGGCATCGATCTGTTATCGCTGACCGACGCCCTCGACGACGTTCGCAAGGCCGACGACGATCCGAGCGGCTTCTACGCCGATCCGTTGCCGCCGATCCGCCGCGATGATCCGGCGATCTGGTTGTTCACGTCGGGCTCGACCGGCAAGTCGAAGGCGGCGATGCACAGCCATCGCGACTTCGCGTTCAACACCGAGGTCTACGCGAAGCGGACCGTCGGTTATCGCGAGAGCGACGTCTGCGTCAGCGTTCCACGATTGTTCTTCGGCTACGCGACGGGCACCAATCTATGGTTCCCGTTCGCCGTCGGCGCCACGGTCGGGTTGTTCTCCGAGCGGCCCACCGCGGAGAGCGTGATCGCCGCGATCCAGCGCTATCGCGCGACGATCGTGACGAACGTGCCGACGATGCTCGGCAAGATCCTGGATCTCGACGATCAGTTGAAGGCGAAGGGCGAACGCGGCGTCGATCTGTCGAGCGTGCGCTTCCATCTGTCCGCCGGTGAAGCGCTGCCCGAGCCGTTGCTCCGCCGGTTCACCGAGCGATTCGGCGCCGAGGTCTATGACGGCATCGGCTCGGCGGAGATGTTTCACATCTATGCTTCGAATCGTCCCGGCGACATCAAGCCCGGCTCGCTCGGCCGCGCCGTCGAGGGCTACACCCTGAAGATCCTGCCCGAGGAAGCCGACGGCTCCGGTGCGACGGCCCTCGCGCCGAACGAGATCGGCGTGTTGTGGGTGAAGGGCGACAGCGTCGCGCACGGCTACTTCCAGGATCGCGACAACAGCTGGAAGACGTTTCACGGGCACTGGTGCCGCACCGGCGATCTGTTCCACATCGACGACCAGGGCTACCTCTACTTCAGCGGGCGCGCCGATGATCTGTTCAAGGTCGGCGGCATCTTCGTCGCGCCGCGCGAGGTCGAGGAGTGCTTGCTGGCGCACCCTGCGGTGTCGGTGGCGGCGGTGATTCCCGCCGCGGATGGCGGCCTCACCAAGCCGAAGGCCGTGATCGAGGTGCGGCCCGACGCCCGTCCCCAGATCGCGACGCCCGAAGGCCGCCGCGCGCTCGCCGACGAGCTCAAGGCGCACGTGCAGGGCAAGCTGACGAAGCACAAGTA
>JACCYD010000303.1 GCA_013696695.1 Deltaproteobacteria bacterium
AGCTCATGCGCGTCGGAGAGCTCGCCAAGGCGGTCGGCAAGACCGTCCGGGCGATGCACCTCTATGAGGAGCTTGGGCTATTGGAGCCGAGGGCTCGCTCCGAAGGCGGTTTCCGCCTCTACGGGCCTGAAGCGATCGACCGCATCCACTGGATCGTGAAGCTGCAGGCGATCGGCTTCACGCTGGCCGAGATCCAGGGCTTCGTGGGCGACTTCCAGAAGGCTGGCTCGGGGCGCGAAGCCACCGCACGCGTGCGTGCGCTGTTCGCCGAGAAGCAGACCCAGATTCGCCAGCAGATCATCCAGCTCCAGGTGATCGAGAACGATCTGGTCGAGGCGCTGAGCTACCTCGATTCCTGCCAGACCTGCACCGACGATTACGCACCGACGGCGTGTGGCGATTGCGATCACCACGGGCATCACAAGGGCGAAGCTCCACCGCTGTTTGCGGGGTTGTCGCGCCGTGCCGAGGACGAGGCCAAGGACAAGGACAAGGCGAAAGCCTTCGATGTCCCGGTCACCGTTCTCTATCGAGAAGGAAACAACTAATGGCGACCGAGAAGCTTTCGATCACAGTCCCCGACGACGTCAAGGTGCCCATCTTCATGGACAACCACTCGACGTCGGCGGTCGATCTCCGCGTCGTGCACGCGATGCTGCCGTACTTCACGCAGCACTTCGGCAACGCCGCGAGCCGCAACCACTCGTTCGGCTGGACCGCCGAGGCCGCGGTCGACAACGCGCGCAATCAGATCGCTTCGCTGATGGGCGGTGACGGCAAGGAGATCGTGCTGACGTCCGGCGCGACCGAGTCGAACAACCTCGCCATCAAGGGCGCCGCGTCGTTCCTCAAGAAGCAGGGCAACCACATCATCACCGTCGAGACCGAGCACAAGAGCGTGCTCGACACCTGCAAGCGCCTCCAGCGCGAGGGGTTCGAGGTCACGTACCTGCGCCCGGCGAAGGACGGCCTCGTCACGCCCGAGCAAGTCGTCGCGGCGATGACAGATAAAACGATCGTCGTCTCGATCATGTGGGCGAACAACGAGATCGGCGTGATCCAGCCGATCGAGGCGATCGGCGCGGCGATCAAGCAGCGCAACCCGAAGTGCCTGTTCCACACCGATGCCGTGCAGGCGTTCGGCAAGATTCCGATCGATGTCGAGAAGGCCAAGGTCGATCTCGCGGCGGTCACCGCACACAAGCTCTACGGTCCGAAGGGCGTCGGCGCGCTGTGGGTCCGCCGCAAGCCGCGCGTTCGCATCGATCCGATCATCGACGGAGGCGGTCACGAGCGTGGCATGCGCTCGGGCACGCTCGCGGTGCCGATGGTCGTCGGCTTCGGCAAGGCAGCACAGCTCGCGAAGGAAGAGATGGCCGAGGAAGCCATCCGCCTGCGCTCGCTGCGCGACCGGCTGCATCGCGGCATCACGGCGCGGCTCACCGAGACCTACGTCAACGGCTCGATGGAGCACCGGTTGCCGGGCAACCTCAACATCTCGTTCGCCTTCGTCGAAGGCGAGAGCCTGTTGATGGCGCTCAAGGATGTCGCGGTGTCATCGGGCTCGGCCTGTACATCCGCATCGCTCGAGCCGTCGTACGTACTTCGTGCGCTCGGTGTCGGCGAGGAGCTGGCCCACACGTCGATTCGCTTCGGGCTCGGTCGGTTCAACACCGAGGCCGAGGTCGACTACGTGATCGAGCTCGTCGTGAAGAGCGTCGAGCGGCTGCGCACCCTTTCACCTCTCTGGGAGATGCATCAGGACGGAATCGACCTGAGCACCATCCAGTGGACTCCGCATTGATTCAAAGTCTCGCGAGGCCGTCTGGCCGAGTGAGCGAGACTCCGTCACATGACGGGGGGAAGTAGGAAACACCATGGCGTATTCAGACAAGGTCATCGACCACTACGAGAATCCCCGCAACGTCGGGACGTTCAAGACCGAGGCAGACGTCAGCAAGGACGAGATCGGCATGGGGCTCGTCGGCGCTCCGGCGTGCGGCGACGTCATGCGCCTCGAGATCCGCGTCAAGGACGGCCTGATCGCGGACGCCAAGTTCAAGACGTTTGGCTGCGGCTCGGCGATCGCCTCGTCGTCGCTCGCGACGGAGATGATCAAGGGCATGACCCTCGAGCAGGCCGCGAAGATCTCGAACACCATGATCGTGGAGGAGCTGAACCTTCCGCCGGTCAAGATCCACTGCTCGGTCCTCGCGGAAGACGCCATCAAGGCGGCGATCGAGGACTACAAGAAGAAGCACGCGAAGTGAACACGATGACCGCCGCCACCAACCCAGCTCCTG
>JACCYD010000310.1 GCA_013696695.1 Deltaproteobacteria bacterium
AACGCGACCGGGATCGCGACCACGCAGCGAAACGGAACCGACGCGACGTGGCTGGCGGCGAGCGCGACGAACGGGTGGATCGGGCGAAGCAGCCGCATCGACATCGATCCCATCCGGATCTCTTCACTGATCTGCCAGCCCACCCACGAGCCGGCGACGTTGCGCACGATCAGGACCGCGAGGAAGTAGGCGACGAAATCGGCCTGCTGGTAGCCGCGGAAATCTCCTTCGGCCGCGACCGTGCTCCACAGCCCGAGCATGACGAGCGGGATCGTGGTGGTCAGGATCCAGACCAGAAACTCGGCGCGATACGCCACGGTTTCGGCGACGCCGACGCGCAGGAGTGTCGGCAGCGCTCTGATCGCGCGCGAGAACCCGGTTCGCGGCATCACGACGCGCCGTCAGCTTCCTTCGCCGCAGCGTCCTTGTTCGCCTTCCCGAACATCTGGCGCAGGATGTCCTCGAGCGGCGGGTCTTCGATCGCGAGATCGCCGGCCTTGAGCGGACCGAGCAGATGGCCGACCGCGCCCGGGAGCTCGCGCTCGCTCACCCGCAACGTGATGCGCTGGCCATCGCGCGTCAGCACCGTGCCGAGCTTCGCGAGATCCTCATCGGTCGCCGGCGAGCTGAGCGTGAACGACACGCGCTTGTCGGGATCCATCGCTTTGATCAGGCCGCGCAGATCGCCGTCGTGGATCAGCTGGCCGCGATCGATCACGATGATCCGCGGGCACAGCGCGACGACGTCATCCATGTAGTGCGACGTCAAGATCACCGTCGCCTCATGCTTCTGGTTGTAGCGCCGCACGAAGTCGCGGATCGCGAGCTGCATCGCGACGTCGAGACCGATCGTCGGCTCGTCCAGAAAGAGCGTCGTCGGCCGGTGGAGCAGGGCGGCCGCGAGCTCGCACTTCATGCGCTCACCGAGCGACAGCTGGCGCGCCGGCTTGTTGATCAGCGGGCCGAGATCGAGGAGCTCGGTCAGCTCGGCGAGCGTCGCCTTGAACTCGGCCTCGGGCACGTCGAACACCGCGCGGTTGAGCGCGTAGGTCTCGGCCGGCGGGAGGTCCCAGATCAGCTGCGACTTCTGGCCCATGACCAGCGTGATCTTCTGGAGGAATGCGACGTGGCGCTTGAACGGCGTGTGGTCCTCGACCTTGACGTCGCCGCTCGTCGGGTGCAGCAGCCCCGATAGCACCTTGAGCGTCGTCGTCTTGCCGGCGCCGTTCGGGCCGAGAAAGCCGACGCGCTCGCCTCGCTCGATCGTGAACGTGACGCCGTCGACCGCCTTCACCGTCTCGTACGTGCGGTGGAACAGCGACTTCATCGCGGACGCGAAGCCGGGCGGCCGCTTGTGCACGCGGAAGTGCTTGACCAGATCGCGGGCGAGGATCATTTCTTTGGGTCGGCCGCCGCGCGAGCCAGCTCCCCCATCGTCTTGATCGGCAGCGAGTCCACCGACGCACCCTGCAGGATCGATTCGAGCAGTGTCGAGCCAACCTGCGAGAGCTGTGCGAGCCCGGCGATCCGCTCCGCGATCAGCTTCTCTCGCGCGTCGCCGGAGACCGCCTGTTGCGAGGCTTGCTCGAACGCCTCCGACGCGTTGCGAATCCATTGCAGCTCGCGCTCGCGAAACACGCGCGACACCATCTTCCAGATCGAGGTCTCCGCCTCGAAGTGCTCGCGCCGCTCGCCGACCACCCACGCCTTCTTGACCGCGCCCCACTCGAGCATTTCGGCGAGCAACATCGACACCGAGCCCGTCGACAACCCGAGGCGATCGCAGAGGTCAGACGCGTTGAGCGGATGATCCTCGAGATACAGCACGGCCCACATCCGGCCCATGTTGCGCTTGAAGCCCCACGACTCGATCAACGCTCCGACCGCATCGGCCACCTTCAGGACGGCTGGATCGATGGTCATCGGGTCTCACGTCTCGTCGTCGTCGTCGGGCTTCGCGATCATGTGTTCTTGCGTCGTCGCGCGGACGCCGCCACCCGGCAGCACGCCGGCGTGCGAAGACTCCTGGCGACGGCGCGTGATGATCTCGACGATCTCGCGCTGCGACAGGCCACCCGATGGGCGGATCGTGACGCTGGCCTCGCGGCCCGTCTTGCTCTCGCGCGCGGTGACCGAGAGGATGCCCTCGACGTCGACCGTCATGATCAGCTCGACGCGAACGCTGCCGGCCGGGCCCTTCGGGAGATCGTCGAGCACGACCTGACCGAGCTTGCGGTTCTTGGCGACTTCCTTGTCCTCGCCTTGATACAGCTCGATCGACACGAACTTTTGATCGACGGTCGTGGTGGCGAACAGCCGGCGCGCGCGCACCGGCAACATCGAGTTGCGTGGCACCACGAGCGCGAACCCGGAGTCGCCGACCTTGATGCCGATGTCGTGCGGCGTGACATCGAGGAGCTGCGCGTCGTCGGCCTCGCCCGCGAGGATGCCGGCATACGCCGCGCCACCGAGCGCGACGACCTCGTCCGGGTTGGCGCCCTTCGACGGCTTGCGCTGGAAGATCCGCTCGACCACGTCCTGCACGGCCGGCCATCTCGTCATGCCACCGACGAGCAGCACTTCCTCGATGTCGTTCGTGCTACCCGGCGTCAGCCCGGCGTCGGCGAGCGCACGTTTGCACGGCGACTCGAGCCGATCGAGCAGATCCTTGGTGAGCTGCTCGACGTACTCGCGTGTCACGGTGCGCTCGTAGTTGATCGGAGCGCCGTGTTGATCATTGGCGAGGAACGGCAGCGAGATCGTGGTCTCGCGATCGATCGACAGCGCCTTCTTCGCGGTCTCGCACGCCTCGCGAAGGCGCGACATCGCCATCGGGATCGTGGTGAGGTCGACGCGATACTGATCGAACATCTCGTCGACGATGCGCTCGAGCACGCGGCGATCCCAGTCCTCGCCGCCGAGCGCGGTGTCGCCGCCGGTGGCGAGCACCTCGAAGATGCCGTTCTCGACCGACATCAGCGAGATGTCGAACGTGCCGCCGCCGAGATCGAACACCGCGATGATGCGGCGTCCTTCGCGCACGCGATGTGCACCATATGCGAGCGCTGCGGCCGTGGGCTCGTTGAGAATGCGCACCACATCGAGCCCGGCGATCTGCCCGGCGTCGCGCGTGGCTTGACGTTGCGCATCGTCGAAGTACGCGGGCACCGTGACCACCGCACGGGTGACCGGCTCGCCGAGCGCCTCCTCTGCAGTCTTCCGGATCGCGCGCAGGATGTGCGCGGCGACTTCCTGTGGCGAGATCGGCTGACCGTGCACGCGAACCCACGCATCACCGTTCGGTGCGGCGACGATGCGAAACGGCGCGAGCCGCGCGAACCACGACACGTCGTCGGCGTTGACCTTGCGACCGATCAGCCGCTTCGCGCCGTAGATCGTGGCGGCGGCGTTGGTCACCGCCTGGCGGCGGGCGCGCTGGCCGACCGAGATCTGGCCGTTCGGTGCCCAGCTCACCCACGACGGAATCGTGCGCTCGCCGTCGGCGTCCGCAAGCGTCTTGGGGATGCCCTTGTCGTCGAGCACGGCGACGCACGAGTTCGTGGTTCCGAGATCGATGCCGATGATGCGCGACACGCCTACTCCTTTTTCCCCATGAGCCGCGACAGCTGGCCCTTGCGTTCGTTGGTGGCGTGCCGGCGCATCTCGGCAAGCTCGCGTGCCGCGCGTTCGTTCGATGGATCGATCTCGAGTGCAGCCTCGAAGCGTTGCGCAGCCTCGAGCCGGTCGCGATTGGCGATGGCACGCAGGCCTTCGCATAGCTCGATGCCGGCGCGATACACGCGCTCCTGCGGGTGCTTCTTCATCAGCATGCGGAACGCCGCGAGTGCCTCTTCGAGCTTGCCCGCATCGACGAGCGCGTCGACCTCGGAGGTATCGCCCGGAGCGGTGGGCAGCTTGTCCGTCGTCGTCGTCGCCGCCTCCGGCTTGCGGACGGTTCCAGCGTCGTGAACGTTGATCGAGCCCGGCTTCGGCGTCGGCTTCTCGAGCAGCGAGGGCTCGGGCGGCTTGCGCACGGTGCCGGCCTCGTGGACCGTGCGAAGCGGCCCGCTCTTGACGTCGGAGGTCTTGACCGGCACGCCCTGCGGTGGCGTGCGCCGCATCGCTTGTTGGCCGCTGGTGCTCGCGGGGCGCGCCGCTTGCTTCTGGACGACGGCGAGGACCTGCGCGCGACCCGATGCATCGCCGAGCTTGCGATACGCATCGCGGATCAGAATGAAGATCTCGGCGGCGACCTGGCGCAGCTGCGTCGACTCGTACCGGGCAAACCGATCGGGGTGGTACTTCTTCGTCAGCTCGCCGAACGCGGCGCGCACCTCCGCATCGGTGACCTCGTAGGCCACGCCGAGCACGAGAAAGGGGTTGAGCTTCTTGAGTGACTCGGCCTCTGCAGCGAGCGCGCGGATCAGCTCTGCTTCGGCCTCGGTGATCTCGGCGCCGTCGGTCATCGACGCGACCGGACCGCTGCGGATCGCTGGCGTTGCTGGGCCAGGAGCGCCCGGCGCGTGCCGCTGCTCCGACGCCAGTGCGCTCTCGATCAGCCACACCGATCCCGCGGGGATCGGGGCGAGCTTGAGCTCGACGCCCTGGCCGCGCGTCGGATCATTGACGTGTTGCAGGA
>JACCYD010000317.1 GCA_013696695.1 Deltaproteobacteria bacterium
ATCAGAAGCTGCGTGCGAGCACCGGCAACCCGCTGTGCCGGACGTGCAAGTCACCGATCGTCGTCGTGAGCACCGGCAGCGGCGAGCTGGTGACCGCGTGCTCGGGGTGTCATGCGAAGCGCACCTACGAGCTGCGTGCGGCCACCGACTATGGCGCGCGCGGCGTGGTCTGCGACGAGCACGAAGCCGGGCACTCCGAGGCGGCGATCATGGAGGGGCGCGGCTCGGCGATGCTGGGCTGCCCGAAATGCAACGCGCCGCTCGAGCGAGTCAAGGACGCCGACGGTTCGATCACCTGCCAGTACTGCAGCGCGCAGTGCCGGATCTCGACGCGTACGCATGCGCGCGCAGGCCACAAGGATGCGCCGGTGAAGACGTGGTGGCTGTACTTCGAGACGCCGAGCAAGCAACGCAAGAAGCTGCTCAACGACGCGAAGCAGCAGTCGAAGCGTGATCGCAAGGAGGTCAGCGCCACCGCGATGGCGCACCACGTGGCGAACCGTGACGAATCGGAGGTCGCCGCCGCGAAGGCGAGGATCTACGGCGCGCAGGGAGCGACATCACCGACGCCGGGCAAGGCTGGCCCGACGGTGAATCCGCTGATCGTGATCGTGCTGGTGATCGCGATCCTCGGTGGGATCGCCGTCGCGTATCTCGAGCTGCGCTGAGAGATCGCGGCGCGCGCAGATGGCATTCAGCGTCGGGGCTGCGTGCTAGCGTGCGCTCGTGACTGCGGAGCTCGAACGTCGCGTCGAGGCGCTGCGGCGCCCGCTCGAGCTGGCGGCAGCCGATGGCTTCAAGGGCGTGCGCAAGGTGAAGGGCCTCGGGCACGCGTTGCGCGCCGCGGTCGATGCGCTGATTCCGGTCGGAGACCTCGAAGGGCTCGCCGCGTGGCGGGTGACGCTCGCCGGCTGGGAGCAGCTCGACGAGATGACCCAGGCCATGGAGGTCGCACGCGGCATGCGGCTGATCGCGCGCGTGCCGCGACGAGGCGCGCCGGAGAAGCGCACCGGCCCGGCGGTGCTCGCACCGCTGCCGGATGCCGCGAAGGCGCTGGACCACAAGCCGGCGCCCACACTCCGGCGCAGTGAGGCGCCGCCCGCGGGCGATGCGCGGGCTGTGGCGCCGAACGCCCGGTTCGAGCGGACCGACCCGCCGCACGCGGCCGATGCGGGGAAGCCGGCCCCCACCATCGAGCATCCCGATGCGCCGAACCTCAAGGCCGCGCCGAGAGCAACGCCCAAGGCCGAGGAGTGGACGGGTGATCCGCTCGCCGCGCCCACGAGCACGCTGCCCGGCATCGGCCCCTCGCTCGCGGCGAAGTTCGCCGAGCGCGGGCTCGCCACCGTCGAGGATCTGCTGTGGACGCTGCCGCGGCGGTACGACGACGTGCGCGGCGCCGCGAGTCTCGCGGACGCGTGCGCGATGGAAGAAGGTCAGCGCGCGACGTTCGTGGCGACCGTGGTGTCGAGCCGGATGATCTACGCACGCGGCCGCAAGTGGGCCGAGGTCCGGCTCGAGAGTGTCGATCTGACTGAGAGGGCAAGCGCCGTCGTTCGGTGGTTCAACGTCTACGGCGGCATCGAGAAGCGGATGCCGCCCGGCGCGCGCGTCGCGCTGTCGGGGCTGGTTCGCGTGCGCGGTGGGCGCACCGAGTTTGCGAACCCCGACATCCTCGGCATCGAGCTGGCGGATGCGGGGCCGGCGAAGCCGCTCGCCGCGATCTTGCCGCGCTACTCCGATGTCGCCGGGGTCGGCGCGGCGCGAATGCGCCAGGCGTGCGCCGCCGCGTGTGCGCGCGTCGGCGATCAGGTCGACGATGGCGTCCCGGCGCATGTCGAAGCAGCGGTCGGGTTGCCGAGCCTGGCCGACACGTTGTCGGCGCTGCACTCGCCATCACCGGAGATCTCCGTCGACGATCTCGCGGCGATGAACGAGGGCGAGAGCCAGTGGCAGCGCCGGCTCGCGTTCGGCGAGCTGTTCGCGCTCGGCGTCGCCGTCGCGCTGCGCAGGAAACAGCGGCGCACCGATCGCGCGATGCCGTGTGCGCCAATGCCTGGAAACCCGGCTACGCCGAAACCGTCGTTGGCCGCCGAGCTCGCGAAGGCATTGCCGTTCGCGCCGACGGGTGCGCAGCAGCGATCGATCGCCGAGCTCGGCGAGGATCTCGCGCGAGATACGCCGATGAACCGGCTGCTGCAAGGCGATGTCGGCTCCGGCAAGACGGCCGTCGCATTCGCGGCAGCACTGCAAGTCGCGCGGGCAGGGCGGCAGACCGCGGTGATGGCGCCGACGGAGCTCCTCGCCGAGCAGCACTTCGAAACCTGGAAACAGTGGAGCGCCGGCGCCAAGCTTCGCATCGAGCTGCTCACCGCGTCGACGCCGAAGGGGGTGCGCGCGTCGCTACTCGCGATGCTCGGCGCCGGCAAGATCGACGTCTTGATCGGCACGCACTCGCTGCTCGCCGAAGCCGTCGGATTCTCGGCGCTTGGCCTGGTGATCATCGACGAGCAGCATCGGTTCGGCGTCGCGCAGCGCGCGAAGTTGCGCGACAAAGGCGACGGCCAGGGCGCGCCGCATTTGCTGGTGATGACAGCGACGCCGATTCCCCGCACGCTCGCACTCACCGCCTACGGCGATCTCGATGTCTCCGTGCTCGACGAATTGCCGCCGGGGCGCACGCCGGTCGCGACCGTCGCGTTGACCGGCGCGCGCGGCGTGACGTCCGCGTACAAGCAGATCGCGGAGCGCGTCGCGGCGGGCGAGCGCGTCTACGTGGTGTGCCCGAAGATCGAGCCCGGCGACGACGACGAGGCAGCCGACGAGGATGGGCCGAAGCGAAAGCCATGGGCCGATGCGACGTCGACGGCGATCGCGGTCGCGAAGGCGGTGCCGAAAGCGAAGGTCGGCCTCGTGCACGGCCGGCTCGATGGCGCCGTGCGCGATCGCTTGATGCGCGAGTTCAAGGCGGGGCAGCTCGACGTGCTCGTCGCGACGACGGTGATCGAGGTCGGTCTCGACGTCACCGCCGCGACGACGATGGTGATCCACGATGCCGATCGCTTCGGGCTCGCGCAGCTCCATCAGCTACGCGGGCGCGTCGGCCGCGGCACGGCCGCGTCGCGCTGCGTGCTGCTCACGCAAGGCACGCTCGGTGACGACGCGAAGGCGCGCATCGCCGTGATGGTCGCGACCACCGACGGATTTCGCATCGCGGAAGAGGACCTCGTGTTGCGCGGCCACGGCGAGCTACTCGGTCCGCGGCAAGCGGGCGCACCGAGGTTACGGTTCGGTGATCTGGCTGCCCACACCAGGTTGCTACTCGTGGCTCGCAGTCAGGCCGAGGCGATCCTCGACGAGGATCCGTCGCTGATCCGCCCGGAACATGCGGCGTTACGCAGAGCGTTGGAGCGCCGCCTTGCGCACGATGTGTATGGAGCCGAAGGCGGCTGACGAGATGAGATCGTAATTTTGTCGTTGATCTTCTGACGCGAGTTCGGCAACGATGCGCCGCGATGAGGACGTCAACAATTGCATTCGTGTTTGCTGCTGTTCTGAGCGCGTGTGCAGGAGGCGGCGATGATCCGCCGACGCCGGACGCGGGAACCAACCCGAACACGCCTGTCTGCGGCGACGGCACCTGTGCCGCGGCCGAGGTCAACGTGTGCTCGCAGGACTGTGGCAGCACGGCCACTCCGGTCTGCGGCAACGGCACGTGCGAGAACGGCGAGAACACCGGCAACTGCGCGAGCGACTGCAACACGGGCGTGCCCGTGTGCGGCGACGCCACCTGCGATATGGCGGGCGGCGAGAACTCGACGAACTGCCCGGGCGATTGCGGTGGCAGCACCGGCTCGCTCGACTGCGAAGCCCAGGAGACGCTCCTCGGTTGCTTCGGCTGCATCCTCGACCCGACGACCTGCGCGGCGCCGTTCACCGAGGCGGACTGCAACGCCTGCTTCGGCGGCGCCTAACGACTCAGCCCACGCTGCCGACCACCCACGCCAGATACGGCGGGTGACCGGCTGCGAGTGGAAGCGCGATGACTTCGGGCAGCTCGTAGGGGTGGAGCTGCACCAGTCGCCGCGCGAGATCGGGAAACCGGTCTCGCGACGTCTTGAGGATGGCGAGTGATTCGCTGTCGTCTTGGACGTTCGCTTGCCAGCGATAGATGCTGCGGACGGTGGGGATGATGTTGACGCACGCGACGAGCTGCTCCTCGACGAGCACCCGCGCCACCTCGGCCGCCTTGTCGGGGCTGGGGAACGTCGAATAGACGACCAGGACCTCGTCCGGAGAGGGCATGTCGGCCTGTACCACGGGCCTGCTGACGTTGTAGGGTCCCCGACCGTGTTGCGATGTTGATCGTTCAGAAGTACGGAGGCACCTCGGTCGGGACCATCGACCGCATGCGCAACGTCGCGGCGCGTTGCCTCGCCTCGGCGCGCGAAGGCCATCAAGTGGCCGTCGTGGTGTCGGCGATGAGCGGCGAGACCAACCGGTTGCTCGAGCTGACGCGCCAGATCCACGACGATCCGAACGATCGCGAGGTCGACGTCATCGTGTCGACCGGCGAGCAAGTCTCGGTCGGGCTGGTCGCGCTCGCGATCCGCGCGGCCGGTGGCAAGGCGCGCTCGTTCCTCGGCCACCAGTGCAAGATCGTCACGGACAGCTCGTTCTCGCGAGCGCGCATCGTCTCGATCGAATCCAAGCCGATCCAGGACGCACTCGCCCAGGGCGAGATCGCGGTGATCGCCGGATTCCAGGGCGTCGACGAGAAGGGCAACATCACCACGCTCGGCCGCGGCGGCTCGGACACGACCGGCGTCGCGATTGCGGCGGCACTCGGTGCCGATGTCTGCGAGATCTACACCGACGTCGACGGCGTCTACACCACCGATCCGAACATGGTGCCGACCGCGCGCAAGATCGATCGGATCAGCTACGAGGAGATGCTCGAGCTGTCGTCGCTCGGCGCCAAGGTGTTGCAGATTCGGTCGGTCGAGCTGGGCATGAAGTACGGCGTGGCGATCCACGTGCGCTCGAGTTTTTCGGATGTTCCTGGGACCTGGGTGGTTCCTGAGGAGGCAGCGATGGAGAAAGTGATCGTTTCCGGCGTCACTGTCGCCAAGGACGAAGCGAAGATCACCTGCGAGGATCTCCCGGATACCTCGGGGATCGCCGGCAAGCTGTTCGCGCCGCTGGCCGACGGCGGCATCTCGGTCGACATGATCGTGCAGAACCAAGCGTACGATGGCACCACCGACCTGACGTTCACGGTGCCGCGCGGTGACCGCAAGCGCGCGGTCGACATCCTGACCACGAAGGTCCCCGACCTCGTCGGCTCGAAGGGTGAGCGGATCATCTCTGATGACGAGATCTGCAAGGTGTCGGTGGTCGGCGTCGGCATGCGGTCGCACGCCGGTGTTGCCAAGCGGATGTTCCAGCTGCTCGCCGCCGAGAACATCAACATCCAGCTGATCTCGACCAGCGAGATCAAGATCTCCTGTGTGATCGCACAGAAGTACGCCGAGCTGGCCGTCCGCGCGCTGCACGAGGGCTTCGGACTTTCTCTGCCTCCCGCGGAACGCGCGGGGCTCTGAACGCAAGACCCGGTAGAGTGCTGACGTGAGTGACGAGGGGTGCACGAACTGCGCGGCCAAACCAGGCTGCACCGACCGCAAGGGCCCGATGCTCGCGGAGGTCGATGACGTGCTCGCCCGGCTGTATCCAACCCGCACGTGGGGAGAAGCCCGCGACGAGCTGGTCGAATCGATGCCGCAAGAAGACCTGTCGGCTCTCGCCGAGGAGCTCTCTCAGGAGCTGACGGGCGCGACGTTCGTGCGACCCGGCGACGACAGCGAGCCGTGCGACTACATCTACGTGATGTGCATGGGCCGCGCGCCGTGCATCGTCCAGGTGCGCGACCACGGTGTGCCGGTGCCCGCGGAATGGAACACCGCGGAGCGGATCGACGAGCTGTATCTTCGCGTCGTGATCAGTCACCGTGCGCGAGTCGCAGCGGTCCAGCAGATCGCGATGTCGGCGACGCGCGGAGACGATGGCAGCTTCACGATCCGCGAGTCGCCGCGCGCCGGC
>JACCYD010000322.1 GCA_013696695.1 Deltaproteobacteria bacterium
GTCTACGACATCGTGGACGCTCTTCCGCGTGGGCATGCCGATCGCGCAGACCAGCTCACGCGCGCAGCCGAGTCCGTCGTCCGAAACATCGCCGAAGGCGCTGGTCGCTGGTCGCAGGCCGACAGCGCGAACCGTTACAAGATTGCGCGTGGTGAGGCGATGGAGTTCGCTTCTCTCGATGTCATGAAGCTCCGCAAGGTCATCACCGAGGCCGATACGAACGAGGAAGCCAACTACTCGGAGCCGTCGTCTCGATCACCAAGATGTTTTTGACGATCGAGATCGAGATCGCACACGTCGCCGTTGTCGTCGCCGTCAAGGTTCACGACCACGACCCCGACCACGAACCACGACGTCCAAATAGGGACGCCCCCTAATCGGGAAGCGCGCCGGCCGGCGGCGGCACCACGGTCCACGTCCGGCCGGGCAGCTCCGGGTTCCAGTAGCGCGCGGCGAACGCGGCGAGCGAGGCGATCTGCGCGTCGTCGAGGTTCGCCCCGAACCTCGTCATCTTCTCGATCGTCTTCTTCCACGCCGGCTCGCTCAGCCGTTGCTGCGTCAGGTAGTCGACGCCGTGGCAGATCCGGCACTGCGCGTTGACCAGCTCCATCTCGGGCGCGGTCTCGGGCAGCTTGCCCGCGAGGAGCGCGGCTCGATCGATCGCTGGTTGCTGCGGCGGATGACCGGGGGGCGGTGGCGAGCTCTTCGAGCTGCACGCAGCGAACAGGATCAGCGCGCGAAACGGTTTCGCGCGCGAGATGCGCTTCACGATCGCACCTCGACGCTGACGAATTCGATCGCGTTGTAGAGATATCCCGCTGGATTCCAGATCGGCTTCGCAGGTTGCGTGGCGCCGGTGGCATCGGTGGCGCGCGCCGCGATCGTGACCTTCCCGGGCTTCGCTTCCCACGGATGGCGAAACACGCGGAAACCGTAGTCGCTGTCGGCCTCGAGCTTCGCGGGCTGCCACGTCGTACCGCCATCGACGGTGATGTCGACGGACTTGATCCGCGCTTCGCCCGAGAACGCGACGCCGACGAGCTCGTGAGTGCCCGGCGCGATGACGTCGCCGTCCGAGACCGTGGCGAGCTGCGACTTGACCACCAGCTTCGTCATCGGCTTCATCTGCTCGGGCGGCACGGGCGCGCCCGGGGCACCCGGTGTGGTGGGAAACCGATAACCGGTCGCGTAGTAGAACGCCGTCGGCTCGTCGGCTCGGAGATCGATCGTCGACAGCCACTTCATCCAATCGTCGCCGACCCAGCCGGGCACGACGAGCCGCGCCGGGAAGCCGTGCTGCAGTGACAGCGGTTTGCCGTTCATCTGCAGCGCGACGATGGTGTCGGGGTGGAGCGCCTTCTCGATCGGGATGCCGCGGATGAACGGCGGCGTCTTCTCGATCACAGGCTTGTCGAGGCCACGCAGCTCGAGGTGCTTCGCCGCCTTGTCGGGCTTGACGATCGTCAGGAGGTCGGCGAGCCGAACGCCGGTCCACTCGGCATTGCCCATCGCGCCGTAGCGCCACTGCACGCCGGGCACGCGCGGCGTGAACAACCCGCGCCCGTTGCCGGCGCACTGGAGCACGGCCTCGACGGTGTGCTGCGTGAGCCGGGTGAGGTCGAAGAGCGTGAACGCTTGCGGCTTGGCGGCGAGCCCGCGCACCTCGAGCTTCCACGTCGAGGCCAGCGTCTTCGCGTCGCCGACCGGGAGATCGAAGTGATTGCGGATGTAGAAGCGATCGAGCGGCGTGATCCGCGTGGTGAACGTGTTTCGCGTCGATTCGTAGTTGGCAGGGCGCGCGGTCAGCTCGTAGAGACCGGCCTCTTTGGCCCACGCGAGGGTCGGCGCACGCAGGTGGACGCCTGCAAGCGCGGCCAGCGAGCCCTGAAGGAACGTTCGGCGCTGCATCGCGCGGACGGTATCATCCACCGCGTGCGCCTGACGATCCTGGAGCTCCCCGCGCGGTGGAACGCCGTCGGGCTCGCGCTCGCCGACGTCGATTCCGCGCTGACGGCCCGCACCGACACCGATCTGGTGCTGCTCCCCGAAGCATCGCTGACCGGCTACCTGTCGCCCGAGGACGACGCGGACCTGACGCCGTTCGCCGAGCCGCTCGATGGGCCGACCTCACGCGCATGCGCTGCGCTGGCATCGAAGCACCGCGTGCATCTCGTCGCCCCGCTGGTGCTGCGCGAAGGTGCCGGGCTCTACAACGCGATGGTCTGCCATGCACCCGATGGCACGCAGCCGTTCGTCTATCGCAAGCGCCATCCGTGGATCCCCGAGACGTGGGCGACGCCCGGCGCCGAGCCGCTGCCGGTGGTGACGATCGATGACCGCACGGTGACGATCGCGATCTGCTACGACCTGCACTTCCTGCCGCGGGAATCTGCGGATCAGCTCGAGGCGGCAGACGTGCTCCTGTTCCCGAGCGCGTGGGTCGAGCAGCCGGACTTCCGGATCCCGCGGCTGCAGCGCCTCGCGCACAACTTCTCGATCACGATCGCGAATGCGAACTGGGGTGCCGGCGACGTCGTCGTGCCCGGTCAGGGTGGTTCGTGCGTCGTGGGCGTTGATGGTCGGGTCGTCGAGCGCGTCGCCGCGAACCGGATCGATCTCAGCGTCTAGAGGCCGAGCCAGCCGAAACCGCCGAGCGCTCGCTCGCCGAGCAGGATCGCGAACGCGATGATCAAGTTCAGCAGCGTGATCGCGGAGCCGTAGCGGAGGAACCGCCAGAACCCGATCTCGCCGCGCGGGCCTGCGCCTTCCATGACGATGATGTTCGCGACCGAGCCGAACAGCGTCAGGTTGCCGGCGAGCGTCGAGGCGACGGCGAGCATGATGTAGCCCCACGTCGGCTCGGGCATCTGCGGCACCCAGGCCACCGCGACCAGCACGAGTGGCACGTTCGAGACGATGTTCGACACGACGACCACGAGCAGGATGAACGCGAGGTCACCGACGAAGTCGCCGCGCGCGATGATTGGCGCGACCTGATCGAACACCAGGTCGAGGACGCCCGCGTGCGCGACACCTTTGATGACGACGAGCAGGCCGGCGAAGAACACGAGCAGCTGCCAGTCGAACCACTGGAACATCTGCTTCGGCGGCGTGCGCGCGACCACCATCAACGCCGCGGCGGCGGTCATCGCGGCACCGTCGAGCCGCACGTTGGCGACCGCGAGCACGACGAACAACAACAACGCACCGAGCGCCTTCGCGGCGAGCGCGCGATCGATCGCTGGCTTCGGTAGGTCGAGCGCGGCGAGCGGGCCCGACGGCAGCTCCTTGCGGAACATCCAGCAGATCAGCCATGCGTTCGCGGCGAGACACGCGACGCCGACCGGCAGCGTCAACGCGAAGTACTGCGCGAAGTTGATCGAGTCATGCGCGGCGGCGCCGACCACCACGTTCTGCGGGTTGCCGCTGAACGACACCACGCCACCGACGTTCGCCGCGGTCGCGAGTGCGAGCAGATACGGCAGCGGAGGTAGCCGCGCTTCGACCACGACCGCGACGACCAGCGGCGTCAGCAGCACGCACACGGTGTCATTGAGCAGCAACGCCGACAGCGCACCGACCACGAACACCAGACCGAACAGCAGCGAGCGCGCCGACCGCGCGCGGATCAGTACGAGATACGCGGTCAGCCGGAAGAATCGCGCCTCGGAGAGATAGGCGGCGATGACGAGCACGCCGAACAGCAGCGTGATGATGTGGAGGTCGATCGCCGCGAGTGCCTTGTCCATCGGCAAGCCGCCGACCACGACCATCGCGACGGCACCGACGATGGTCCCCGCCGGCCGATCGAGCCCGATCCAGTGGAGCTGCCGGCTGGCGATCACCAGGTACGTCAGGCTGAAGACGACCAGGGAACCGACCACTGCGACACCTACGATACGCCGGGTTTGCGCGGGTTAGCAGCTGCGAGGCACGGTCGTAGACCCCCAGGCCGAGCCGCCCGTCGAGACCGTCATGGCGTCCTCCAAGAAGAAGACCTGGTTCGTGCTCGCGTCGATCCTGCTCCACACCGGCCTCGGGGTCGGCATCTTCGCGTCCGGCGTGTGGAATATCGAGCGTCTCGACGGCACCCGGATGAGCAGCTCGTTCGCGGTGATCCTGCCGCCGATGCCCGCCCCCGCCGGCGGCGACATCAAGCTCGCGGAGGTCAAGCTCGACCGCAAGAAGAAGCCGCCGCCGCCCGTCATCGTCCAGCTCGAGACCAAGCAGGACGCGTCGACCAAGCCGTCGGAGGTCCCGACCACGGTCATCGGCGAAGGTTCGGGCTCCGGCTCGGGCTCCGGTAGCTCCACCGATATCGGCGAGTGCCTCGTCGACTGCGGCCCCGGCACCGGCTCGGGCAGCACAAGCCCCGTCGTCACCCCACCGCCGAAGGCCGACGAGGACACCTTCGTGCCGCCGAACGTGCTGACGATGATGCGCCTGTCGGGCAGCACGCAGATCCATCCCAGCGACGTCACCAAGATCTCGATGCAGCGCGATGGCCGCACCAGGACCGTCGGCGTCGCCAAGGTCTGCGTCTCCGAGAGCGGCGCCGTCACGCACGTGTCGATGCTGAGCTCGACGAAGTATCCCGCCTACGACGCGCAGCTGACCGCCGGAATCAAGACCTGGACGTACAAGCCGTACGCCGCGAAGGGCCGCAACGTGAAGGTCTGCGGAACGGTCACCTTCGTGTACGGGATGAAATGATCGAGGTATTCTCCGCGGCGCAGTGTCACTCGCCATCGAGGTAAACGACCTCACGAAGACTTACCTGACGCCGTTCGCGCGGCGAAAGGTCGAGGCGCTTCGCGGCGTGACGTTCTCCGTCGAGGAGGGCCAGATCTACGGCTTCGTCGGGCCGAACGGCGCCGGCAAGACGACGACGATCCGCACGCTGATGGGGCTGATCCGTGCCACCAGCGGCAGCGCCAAGTTGCTCGGTCATGCGATCCCGTCACGCGCCGCCCGCGCACAGGTCGGGTTCCTCCCCGAGGCGCCGTATTTCTACGACTACCTGACGGTGCCCGAGCTGCTCGACCTCGCGGGTCGGTTGTTCGGCGTCCCGAGCGCACTGCGGAAGAAGCGGGCTGATGATCTGATCGATCGGGTCGGGCTCGGCCGGGCGCGCACGCAGAGCCTCAAGAAGTTCAGCAAGGGCATGCT
>JACCYD010000345.1 GCA_013696695.1 Deltaproteobacteria bacterium
GAAGGAAGTCGGCGCCGTGTTCGTCGCGGACATCGCGCACATCGCCGGGCTCGTCGCCGCGGGCGCGCATCCCTCGCCGGTCCCCGTCGCGGATGTCGTGTCGACCACCACGCACAAGACGCTGCGCGGTCCGCGCGGCGGCATGTTGATGTGCACGGCGTCGCACCAGAAGGCGATCGATCGCGCGGTGTTCCCCGGCCTGCAAGGCGGCCCGCACAACCACACCACCGCGGGCATCGCGATCGCGCTGAAAGAGGCGCAGACCGCCGAGTTCAAGAAGTACGCACATCAGATCATCGCGAACTCGCGCGCGCTCGCCGCGGCACTCGTCGAGAAGGGTTGGACCGTGATCACCGGCGGCTCCGACAACCACCTGATCCTCGCGGATCTGACGAGCAAGAACACCACCGGCAAGATCGGGGCGAAGGCGCTCGACGTCGCCGGCATGGAGCTCAACTACAACACCGTGCCGTTCGATCCGCGCAAGCCGTTCGATCCCTCCGGCGTTCGCCTCGGCACTGCCTCGGTCACCAGCCGCGGCATGGGCGAGCCGGAGATGAAGCAGATCGCGGCGTGGATGGATGCCGTGGTCAACGCACCGGCCGATGCCGGCCTGCACGAGAAGATCACCGGTGAAGTGCGCGAGCTGTGCGCGAAGTTCCCGGCGCCGGGCCTGCTGATCTAGTCGACCTTCTTGAGCGAGGCCGCGATCGCCTTGGCCATCTGCTTCTCGAGATCGGAGTCGAGCGAGAGATCCGCCGACCACCGATCGCTGTCGTTGAACCTGCGCTTCTCCTCGTCTGACTCCCAGCCGTACACGGACCTCGTGTACTCGACCTTCTCCGACGATGTCGCCTCGAACGCGCCCGCACATCGCAGCGTGCCGTCGGGATCGAACACGTACGCGGTGCCGGCCACCACACCCGCGTCGAAAACCGGCTCCTCGGGGTTGTCCTTGTGAAGCTTCGCCTTGCTCTCCTCGTGTAGCGTTGTCGCGAGGACGGGCGCCTGGATCGCGCGCACCGTGCCGATCAGCGAGAGCTCGTGCTTGAACCGGCCGCGCTCGGCCGACTTCACGAGGTTCTTGATCTCACGCTTGATCTCGTCGGGCGAGTGCTTGTCGGAGCGGAGCTCCATCGCGCCGTCGATCGACACGTCGCACGCAGCGCCGAGCTTCAGCGACCTCAGTGGCGGCGGGTTATCGACGGCGACGGCCAGCTTGTCCATGCCGTCGGTCCAGCGGTCGACGTTGCGATCGATGACGTCCTGATCGGCATCGCTCGCTGCAACCGGAAACTCCTTCGCGAGCTCGGCGCGCGCGCGCGCCGCGAGGTACTGCCACGCGCCGATGCCGCCACCGACGGCGAGCACGCCGATCACGATCCACGGCCACTTGCGCGGACCGATGCGCGTGTCGAGTGGCGTGGCCTCGGCGTGGTTGAACGCGTGCTGGCAGGTGCCGCACTCGAAGCCGGCGCTACCGACCAGCTGCGCGGCTTCCCACTTCACGGCGCGGCCGCAGTACAGACACTGAACGTCGCCGTTGGCATCGACGGTCGCCGGCTTGACGAGGTGAAGATCCGGAGGCACCACCGGGTCGGGGAACTTGGGGTCGGTGAGCACTGCGCCTGCGAGGCCGCCGAGGCCGGTTCCCATCGCGCGATCGAGCGCCTTCACACCCTTGGCTAGTAGCTCGCCGGTTTCCATGCACCGGTTCGTACTGCGGCGATCGATCGACCTCAACCAAATAGACCGGCCGGGCGCGGCATGTAGCGCCGCTGTCACACACGCACGTCGCGTGTCGGGGCTTCGAAGCGTGGCTTACGAAAGATTCATCGGCGCTTGCGCGGCCGCGCGGAGCCCGACAACAACCCGACCACTCGATCCAGGATGCCGTGCGCGACGAACGCCTTCGGCCCCGCAGGGAGATCGATCGCGCCGGCTGCATCGACGAGCGTGACGCGATTGGTGTCGACGCCAAAACCAGCGCCGGCCTCCGAGACATCATTCGCCACGATCAGATCGCACTTCTTCGACGCCAGCTTCTTCCGCGCGTTCGCGATCACGTCGTTGGTCTCCGCTGCAAAACCGACGAGCAATGGCGTGATCTCGTCCCGCGCTGCTTGCCGAGGCCGGCGAGCAGATCGGGATTGGCGATCAGATCGATCGCGGTCTTCTGCCCGAGCTCGCTGCGCTTGAGCTTCTGTGTCGCCTGCTTCGCGGGCCGATAATCGGCGACCGCGGCGGCCATCACGATCACGTCGGCGTGCTTCACGGCGGTGGCGAGTGCGTCTTGCAGATCCATCGCCGACTCGACGCGAACGATCGTGACGCCGACCGGCTCCGGGACGCTGCTCGGGCCGAGCACCAACGTGACCTCGGCACCGCGCCGCTGCGCCGCCGCAGCGATCGCTGCACCCATCTTGCCGCTCGAGCGATTGCCGATGTAGCGCGCCGGATCGATCGCCTCGTGCGTCGGTCCTGCGGTCACGACGACGCGCTTGCCGGCGAGATCCTGGCGCGACAGCACGTGCGCCGCGGCCTCGACGATATCGGCGGGCTCCGCGAGCCGCCCCGGCCCCGTCCATCGGCACGCGAGGAAGCCGTCGCCCGGACCGACGACGCGATGACCGGCGACATCGACGAGCCGGCGCACGTTCGCCTGGGTCAGCGGATGTGCCCACATGTTGACGTTCATCGACGGCGCGAGCAGCACCGGCGCGGTGGTGGCCAGCAC
>JACCYD010000390.1 GCA_013696695.1 Deltaproteobacteria bacterium
CCGCATCCACAACGCGTCGACCAAGCCGGCGAAGCGATCGCGCCGCCGCTGGGTCTACGCGGGTAGTGCCGCGGCTGCGGGCCTCGCCGTCGTCGTGTTCGCCGGAGCCACGCTTCGAGCGAACGACGCGGCGGCACCCGAGGCGCTCGCGTTTCAGGACAGCGAGCGAACCATGAACGTGGGCTCGGGCTCGGCAATGGGGGCGCCGATCGAGAAGCTCAGCGAGCTCAGGAGCGAGCTCAAGAACTTCCAGGTTGCTGGCAATACGCCGATGACGACGCTGGCGTACGACCGGAAGCAGAAGCAGCCCGGACCGGGCTACTTCGGCCAGGGTCTGAATCGCGTCGACGACGTCACCACGGGGCACAACACCGAGGCCTACGACCGGATCGACGACAACCCGTTCTTCAAGACGGCGCAGGAGCCGCTATCGACGTTCTCGATCGACGTCGACACCGCGTCGTACTCGAACGTGCGCCGCTATCTCGACTCGGGATCGCGTCCGCCGAAGGACGCGGTGCGTATCGAGGAGATGATCAATTACTTCCGCTACGCGTACCCGACGCCACAAGCGGGCGAGCCGTTCGCGATCTCGACCGAGGTCGGACCGAGCCCGTGGAACGACAAGCACCAGCTCGTCAAGATCGCGCTGGCGACGGCGACGATCGACCACGCGCAGGTTCCGCCCCGCAACCTGGTGTTCCTGATCGACACGTCGGGATCGATGCAGGGCCCGCAGCGGCTCGGTCTCGTCAAGCAATCGCTCGGCATGCTCGTCGAGACGCTGCGCGAGCAAGATCAGATCTCGATCGTGACGTACGCCGGCTCGGCCGGCCTCGTGTTGCCGCCGACCAGCGGCCATCACAAGGATCAGATCCGCGCGGCGCTGGAGCGTCTCGAGGCAGGCGGCTCGACGAACGGCGGCGCGGGCATCCAGCTCGCCTACGCCACCGCCGCTCGCAACCTCAAGAAGACCGGCATCAACCGCGTCATCCTGTGCTCCGACGGGGACTACAACGTCGGCGTCACCAACCAAGGCGACCTGACGCGCCTGATCGAGACCGAGCGCGAGAAGGGCGTGTTCCTCACCGTGCTCGGCTACGGCATGGGCAACTACAAGGACGCGACGATGGAGAAGCTCGCCGATCGCGGCAACGGCAACTACGCGTACATCGACTCTGCGATGGAAGCGCGCAAGGTGCTGGTCAAGGAAGCGGGCGCCACGCTCGTCACCGTCGCGAAGGACGTCAAGCTGCAGGTCGAGTTCAACCCGGCCACGGTCGCGGGCTTCCGCTTGATCGGCTACGAGAACCGCGTCCTCGCGCACGCGGACTTCAACAACGACAAGAAGGACGCAGGTGATATCGGCGCGGGTCACGCGATCACCGCGATCTACGAGATCGTGCCCGCGGGCGTCGACGTCCCGCAGGGCAAGGTCGACGACCTCAAGTACCAGACCAAGCCGGCGCAGACCATCGCGGCCTCGGCGACCGAGCTGCTGACGGTGAAGATCCGCTACAAGGAGCCCACCGGCACCACCTCGAAGCTGCTGTCGCGTGCTGTCGATCGCGAGTCGGTGCGCAAGGATCTCCAGTCGACTTCGGCCGACTACCGGTGGGTCGCTGCGATCGCGGGCTTCGGCATGCTGCTGCGCGAGTCACCGCATCGCGGCAACCTGACCTGGCCGCAGGTGCAGGCGCTCGCGTTCGGCTCGAAGGGCAACGACGCCGAGGGCTATCGGGCGCAGGCGATCGGCTTGATCATCAAAGCGAGCCGGATCGCACCGACCACGCCGTAGCGTACAGTCTCGGCGATGCACGACTTGTTCGAGCGATTCCGCGAGCTGCTCGAACAGATCCAGCTGCAAACGGTCCGCCTGTTCGCGTTGTCGACGGCGGAGCACGCGCTGGTCGGACGCCTGCGCGGGAACAGCGTGATTCCCGCGCGGACGTTCGCAGTGGGGGAGTCGCTGTATCTCGATCCTCGCGTCTTCGATCTGATTCCTCCCGGTCGCCAAGCCGACGTCATCGTATGCGCCGATCGGGGCGCGTCGTGGGCGGACCGCCTCCCGCTCTCGGCGTTCGAGGTCGATCTGTCCTCGCTGGTCTCCGTCGCACTCGTCGCGCTCGAGCCGGCCGGCGTCGAGCTCGCGATCGACAACGTCGAGCTGGTCGCGAGCTGGGATTAGACCGGGTCGAACTGATAGAACGCGCGCAACAGCTCGAATAGCTCGGGCTCGTTGCGCTCGAGCTTCTTCGGCTGACACCAGTAGTGCTCGCTCGCCACCGCGAAGAACTCCGCTTCGTTGGTGGCGCCGTACTCGTCGATGAACGTGCGCTTGCCCGCCTCGACGCGCTGTTGCAGCTCGAGGAACGCCTCGCTACACACGCGTGCCCAGGTCTCGCGTGCCGCGCGGTCGGGCAGGGGCGGCGTACCGTCGACGGCGCCGTCGACCATGTCGATCTTGTGCGCGAACTCGTGGATCACGACGTTGCGCTCGCCGACCTCGCGCCCGCCTTCGAGCACGTCATCCCACGCGAGGATCACCGGACCGCCGTTGCCGTGTGCCTGGCCGAGGATCGCGACGCCCTCCTCGTGCACGACATGTCCATCGCGGCGACCGGGCGCCATCATCGTCGACGGGTACACCAGGATCGTCTCGACATCCTCGTACAGCGAGTGCTCGCGGCCGAGCAATAACAAGCACGCTTGCGCCGCCACGGTGACGCGCACTTCGTCCGTCATCTCGAGCCCGCCGCAACCCTCCCAGCCCTTCTCGTCGATGAACACCGCGGTGAGGTCGCGCAGGCGCTCCTGCATCGCAACATCGAGTCGCGCGGCCATCACGACGTTGCTGTCCAGGTGGGCCTGCCACTCCGCAGGAAACGGCGCCTCTTCGAGCTTCTTGCGCCTTCGATCCGTGAGCCACCCGAGCATCGAGACGATCCTATCGCGCCGGGCCCGGCAACGGACGGCGACGCGCAACCTGAGATCAGGCAAGACCACAAGCGTCGGCCAGCTCGCGAGTGTGGCGAGGCGTGACCTGGACATGCCCGGACGGTACGCCGCCGCTCGTTCAAGAAAGCTATACTTGTATATGCCTCGCGTAAGGAAACCTTGATGCTGAGCCAGCTGCGCCGGAACCTGTGGAACTGGTTGCCCGCGTTCCTCGAGATCGCGGAAGCGGGGAGCGTGGTCGGCGCCGCGAGCCGGCTCGGTCTGACGCCCGCGGCTGTCTCGCGAACGCTCGGTCTCCTGGAGGTTGCGCTCGGTGCGGCCGTGTTCAATCGCGTAGGCAACACGCTCGTGCTCAATGCGGCCGGCATCGCGCTGCGCGATGGCGTGCGCGAGGCAACGCGCGCCGTGGACGCCGGACTCTCCGACAGCCTCGGTGATCCCTTCTTGCGGCCGTTGCGGGTCGCTTCGCTCGGCGTGCTCACCGAGCTGGTGGTCCCGGCGCTGCTCGACCTCAAACGCACACACGGCGAGCTCGTCCCCGAGCACCACAATATCGGTCCCTCAGACGCCAACAACCTGTTGGTCCGCGGCCGGCTCGACGCAGCGTTCTACTACGAGGAAGTTACCGCCGAGAACGTCGTCGCGCGCCGGCTCGGCCAGCTCGGTGCGTCGATCTACTGCGGCGGGAGCC
>JACCYD010000399.1 GCA_013696695.1 Deltaproteobacteria bacterium
CCCCGCGACCGACCGGCGGATGCCACCAGTGCTGGACATCGCCTTGCGAGAACTGATGGGCAGATGCACGCACGAGCTGCTCGCGGAGCAGTGCGGGCTCGCTGTAGAGGAGCGCCATCGCGTCCTGGAGCTGATCGCGGAAGCCGAACGCACCACCAGATTGATAGAACCCGCTGCGACCCCACATCCGGCACGCGAGGACCTGATAGACCAGCCAGCCGTTCGCGAGGAAGTTGAGCGCGGCATCCGGCGTCTGCACGTTGATCGCGCCGAGCGTGCGATTCCAGTATGCCCACACCGCTTCGAGCGCAGCCTGCGCCGCGCCTGCACCGCGGAAGCGAGAGACAATGTACCGAGCATCGGCGAGGTCGCGTCCCGATCCGAACAGGAACACGATCTCGCGCTCCCCTCCGTCGGCGAGCTCGATCATGGTCTGCATCGCGAGGCATGGATCGAGGGCGGCGCCGACGCGGCCCGATAACCGCGCTCGCGCCATCGCCGCCGGCCGACCGAACGTGCCGTTGCGGCCGAGGAACTCGAGGCGATCGCCTGACACCCAGCGCTGATCCTCGCTGCACTCGAGGAACGCGATCCGGCCGGAGAACTCTTCGGCGTAGGGATTTTTCGAGAACAGTGCCCCGGTCTTGACGTCGACCTCGCTGACGACGTGCGGCGCGCCTGCGGGACGCTGCGAACCGAGCACGAGATCGAACATGCTGGTCACCGAGAGCTGGCGAGCCCGACCGGAGCGATTGGTGAGCTTGAGCACGAGGAACTTCGCCGGCGCATCGATCGCGACGAACGTGCGCAGCTCCGAAGCGATGCCGTTGTGCGAAGTCTCGAACACGGTGTAGCCGAACCCGTGACGCGTCGTGTACGGCGCCGAACCAGGCGCGGGCGCCGGCGTTGGCGACCACACCGTGCCGTCCTCTTCGTCGCGAAGGTAGACGGCTTCGCCACTCGGATCGCCGACCGGATCGTTGTTCCACGGCGTCAGCCGGTACTGGTGCGCGTTTTCGCACCAGGTGTACGCGCTGCCTCGCTCGCTGATCACGGTGCCGAAGTACGAGTTCGCGATCACGTTGACCCACGGCGCGGGCGTCTGCATCTCGCGGTGGCTGACGATCACGTACTCGCGACCATCCTGCGTGAAGCCACCGTGGCCGTTGAACGACGTCAGATCAGGGCGGTCCACGGTCGGGATGGGCGCGGGCTTGTGCTTGTTCGGCTTGGTGATCAGCGGGGCGCCGGTCGGCTCCGCTCGGACCCTGCGATCGAGCTGCTCGGTGATCGTGCCCGCGGTGTCGTCGATGATCACGCGTGCGAGCGTCTGCATCAGCACGCGATCGGGCGCCGTCATCTGATCGCTGCGACGGAGAAACACGCCGCCCGGTTTGTCGACGAGGCTTGCTTCGCCCGTCGATGCGATCGCAGCCATGATCTGCTCGTGCAGGTTCTGGCGATATCCCGAGGCGTCCTCGTTCCAGATCACCAGATCGACGATCAGCCCTTTGAGCCGCCAGTACGCGTGCGCGCGGATCAGCTGCTTCACCAGATCGAGGTTGTCGTGGGACGTGATCTGGACCAGGACGATCGGAAGATCTCCCGAGATGCCGTACGCCCACAGCCCCGACTGACCGAGCTGGTTGCTCGCGATCACGCTCTTCGGAGCTCGCAGCGCGGGGTTGAGGTAGATGATGTGGCCCGCGAGGCGCTCCCACGCCCGCATCTCCGCGCTGGTGGCTTCGAGGCGACGCTGGGTGACCTGGGTCTGCGTCCACGACATCTCGAGAACGCGATCAGCGGCGTGTCGATCGTTGTACTTGTCGATCAGCGCGATCGCCTGGGCGCGGGTCTCGGCCATGCCGGTCACGATCTGTAGCTGGATCATCTGATCGGGGGCGAGCTCGACGATGTTCCGGATCGCCACGATCGGATCGAGGACCGAGCCCCAGCTGTCGGTCAGCGCGTCGACGTGCATCGCCGCCGGATCCTCGAGCGAGCCGCCGCGGCCGATGAACACCGCGCGGTTGGTCTCGAACGAGGTCGGGTTCACCGTGGGGTCGTACGCCACCATGAGATGGAACATCCACGGCGGCTTCTCTCCTCCAGACCGCGGCCGTCGCGTGCACAGGATCGCGTGGCGCGCGCGATCGAGCTCGGTCTGCACGAACAGGTTGGAGAACGTTCGATGCGCGGCGTCGGCGGCCGGAGTCGCGAGCACGACCTCGGCGAAGCTCGTCAGCTCGATCGTGCGGTCCGTGCGACCGTGATTCGAGATCGAGATCCGGCGCAGCTCGATGTCGTCCTCGGGGCTGACGCTGATCTCGACGTGACACGCGATCTCTTCGTCGCGTCGCCGGAACTCGGCGCGCCCTTGCGAGAACACGGCCTCGTAATCGGTCGCTGCACGCAGCGTCGGCTGGTGGGCCGTCGACCAGAATTTTCCGGTGGTGACATCGCGGACATAACAGAAGGTGCCCGCTGCATCGCGCGTCGCATCTTCTTGCCACCGCGTGACCGCGAGCTCGCGCCACTTGCTGTAGCCACCGCCCGCATTGGTGATCGCGACGTGATAGTGGCCGTTCGAGAGCAGGTGGACTTCGGGGTGGGACGTGTTCGGCGTCGTGAACACGCGGATGTGGTCTTCGACCGCGACCGAGGTCGTCCGGACCGCCGTGACCTCGGCCGGGTGCGGGAACACCGTCGACGCGCGCGGCACTCGTTCCTGAAGGAGGAGGTTCGTGGCACGCAGCGCGAGATCCGCGTCGAACCGGCGCTGCATCGGCCGATCGGCGAGCACGTAGACCAGCGACAACAGCGACATGCCCTGGTGATGGGCCATGTACGACTGCACGGTGACGCTGGTCTTCCCCGGCGGCAACCGCGTCGTCGTGTAGTCGATCGCCTCGAAGAAGCCGTAGTCGCCGAGCCGCTCGTTCGCCGCGAGCACCTTGAGGTTCGCGCACGCAGCCTCGGGCGCGACCATCAAGCCCATCACGCACGCGTACGGTGCGATCACGAGATCGTCGGCGAGCCCGCGCTTGAAGCCGAGGCCCGGCACGCCGAACGCGCGGTACTGATAGTTCTGGTGGTTGTCGGTCTTGTAGTAACCGGACTCCGAGACGCCCCATGGCACGTCGTGCTCGCGGCCGTATTCGATCTGTCGCGCGACGGCAACCCGACAGGTCTGGTCGAGCAATGTGCCCTCGTAGGTCGGCATCACCAGCATCGGCATCAGGTACTCGAACATCGAGCCGCTCCACGACAGCAACGCCGTGCCGCCGCTGGACGTGGTCACCAGGCGGCCGAGATGAAACCAATGCTCCTGCGGAAGCTTGCCCTGCGCGATCGCGACGTAGCTCGCGAGCCGCGCCTCCGACGCGAGGAGGTCGTAGAAGCTGTTGTCGAGGCGGTGATCGACGATGTTGTAGCCGATCGCGAGCAAGTGGCGGCTGCGGTCGTAGAGCATCTCGTAGTCGTAATCGCCGAGCTCGATCGCGCGCGCCGCGAGATCGCGGAGCTCGGTGAGGCGAAGCGTCGCGCGTTCCGCGCCGAGCGCGACTGCTGCGGCCACCTTCGGATCGGCGGCGAGCAGCGGCGCGAGCACGGCCTCGAGGCGAGCTGTCTCCGCGAGCCTCGGGATGTCGTCGAGTCGCCGGCGTAGGTCCCCGCCAGGCGTGGCCTGCAGCGCGAGCCACGGCGCGATGTAATCGAGCTCGGCCGCGAGGTCCTTGCATTGCTTCTCGAACGCGCGCCCCCACCACATCGGCTCGGCGGCTTCGGCAGCGATCACGGTGAGCAGCTCGCGTGCCGCCGCCGCCAGCGCCGTCAGCCGCGCTCGCTCGCTGGATAACGTCGAGGGAGCAGTGGCGAGGAGCGCTCGTGCCGGTGCCAGCGCGGGCGCCGCGACGCCGTGCTGCGCGAGCAGATCGAGCGTGTCGCCGAGTCCCGCGAGGTATTCGTTCCGCAGGATGCGGTGGTCGCCCAGCTCGGTGAGACCGGCGGCGAGCGTCAGCAGATGACCGGCGAGATTTCCGCTGTCGACCGTCGACACGTACATCGGCC
Source organism: Deltaproteobacteria bacterium (assembly GCA_013696695.1). Taxonomy (GTDB): domain Bacteria; phylum Myxococcota_A; class Polyangia; order Haliangiales; family Haliangiaceae; genus JABFXX01. The sequence continues at coordinate 4,069 of JACCYD010000399.1, forward strand.
GCAGCGGTTCGAGCGTCAGCGTATCGTACCAGTTGTAGAAGTGGCCGCGGTAGCGCTGCAGCTTGCCGAGCGTGGTGAACGTCCGCGTGGTTCGCGCGATCACCTCGCCGGTCGCGACATATCCGAAATCGTACGCGGCGAGGTTGGCGAGCAGCGACAGGCCGATGTTGGTCGGGCTCGTGCGATGGGCGACGCCGACCGGCGGGTGCTCCTGCACGTTGTCGGGTGGGAGATCGTGATCTTCCGCGCCGACGTACACCTCGAAGAAGCGCCAGGTCCGTCTCGCGAGTGCGCGCAGAAACGTTCGATCGCCGTCGCTGAGCTCGGCACGCGGCGCTTCGATGGGGCGACTGACCCACCACACGAGCGCGGGTGCCGCCGCCCACAGCGCGGCGATCGGAACTGCGAGCCAGAGGTCGCGGATCCAGCCGAGGCCGATCGCGACGCCGATCGCGACCGCCGCGGCGGGCGAGATCCACGACGACGCATAGGCGCCCGACAGGCTCGTTCGTGCCGAACGCTGCGCGTCGGCCGCGGTTCGCCACTCGAGAAGGTTGCGCTTGGTGATCAGCACTCGCGCGGTGGCGACGACGATCGACGTCAGGTTGAGCGCGGCCTCCGCGGGGAGACACGCGAAGGCGAAGGCCTCACGCGTGCACTGGTCGACGGCCTGCGCCGCGACCTCGCGCGCGTGAAGATGCGGTGCGACCTCCGGCGGGCGTCTCGCCAGCGCGCCGAGCGACGCGACGAAGCCGGGCACGAACAGCGTCGAGGCGACGACGAGGAGCGAGATCCACGCCAGGCTCGGGACCACCAGCGCAAAGCCGACCAGCGCCAGTTGCCCGATCGGGACGAGGCTGCGACGCAGGTTGTCGAGGACCTTCCACTGCGAGAGCAGGGAGATCGGATTGCGGCGTCGGCCGGAGCCACCCGGAACACGCCGGAACAGCCATCGCGCGATCTGCCAGTCACCGCGGATCCAGCGCGCGCGCCGATTCGCGTCGGCGGCATATGCCGCGGGATAGTCCTCGAGAAGGATCACGTCACTGATCAGCCCCGAGCGACCGTAGGCGCCCTCGAGGAGATCGTGGCTGAGGATCCGATTCTCGGGGAACGTCTCGCCCATCGACTGGCGCACCGCCGCGATGTCGTAGATGCCCTTGCCGACGAACGAGCCTTCGCCGAACACGTCCTGATACACGTCGGACACGGCGGCCGTGTAGGGATCGATCGTGCAGTCACCGGAGCACAGCCGGGCGAACCGCGACGCACCCGCACTCGCGAGGCTGATCGCGACGCGCGGCTGCAGGATCGCGTAGCCCGCGGTGACGCGCCCGACCTTCGGGTCGAACACCGGGCGATTGAGCGGATGTGCGAGCGTGCCCGCGAGAGCGCGTGCGGAATCGCGAGGCAGCTCGGTATCGCTGTCGAGGACGATCACGTACTTGGTGTCGCGCAGGCGATCGGTCGGGCCGACCACCGTCGCGAACCGGGACTCGCCGCACAGCGTCGCGTTGAGATCCTCGAGCTTGCCGCGCTTGCGCTCCCAGCCCATCCACGCGCGCTCGCGCGGATTCCATCGACGCTCGCGATGGAACAGGAAGAACCCGCCGCCTCGCGCAGGATCCGGATACTTGCGCTCGAGCGCCTCGATCGCTTCGACGGCGCGCTGGAGCAACGCCGCATCGCCGTCCAGATGTTGCTGGGGCGCGTCGGCAAAATCGGTGGCGAGCGCGAACGCGAGATTGGCATCGCGATTCGCGAGGAATCGAACCTCGAGCGCGGCGACCAGCTCGTCGATCGACTGCGCGCTGGTCAACATCGTCGGGACCGCGACGATCGTGCGGTGCTCGGGTGGGATGCCCTTCGCGAAGTCGAGACGCGAGAGCACGTTGGGACGGACGACGAGCATCGCGATCCACTGGACGATCGCGACCGCGAACTGGCTCGCACACAGCGCGATCGCGATCGACCACGCGACGCGGCTCGCGGTGCTGACCTCCGTCGCACCGAGCGCTGCGGCGGCCGTCGCGCCCGCCGTCACGCCCGCGATCGCGGCGAGGTAGAC
>JACCYD010000445.1 GCA_013696695.1 Deltaproteobacteria bacterium
GTCATCGCCTTGTCGAGCGCTTCGGCCTGCGGGCGCGTGCGCGGGAAGCCGTCGAGCATGAAGCCCTTCTCGCAGTCTGGCGCCGTGATGCGCTCGAGGACGATCGGGATGGTGATCTCGTCGGGTACCAGCCCGCCGAGCTTCATGTAGTGGTCGAGCTGCTTGCCGAGATCGGTGCCTTCCTTGACGGCGGCGCGGAAAATGTCGCCGCTCGAGATGTGAATGATCTTGAACGTGTCGACGAGGCGGGCCGCCTGCGTGCCTTTACCAGCTCCGGGCGGACCAACGAGGATCATGCGCATGCGCGCATCCAACCATGCTCTCAGCCCGCGCGCAGCATCTCGATGTGCGGAATTCCATCCTCGTCGTACAGCTCGCTCGCGCGTACGAAACCGAGCTCGCCATAGAACTTCTCGAGGTGGGCTTGCGCGCCGATCCGGATCGGGCCGGCGCCGCACGCCGCGATCCCTCGCCGCATCAGCTCGCGCCCGAGCCCGGTGCCCCGCGCCTCGGGCGCCGTGATCACGCGGCCGATCGAGATCTCGGCGAACTTGGTGCCCGCCGGGACGATGCGGCAATACGCGCGGATGGTTGATTGCGCGACAGGAGTCGCGGAGACCAGGGCCTCAGCGGCCCATAGATGACGGCTTGTCGGATCGACGCCGTCGGCATCGAGGTACACGCAGTTCTGCTCGACGACGAACACCCGTTCGCGCAGTGCCGTGATCGCGTAGAGCTCGACGACGGTGAGCTCGGAGAACGGCTTGTCGTGCCACTGCATCGTGATCGAGCCGCACGATAACACTGTAGGATCGACAACTCCTCGCCGTTGCCGCGAGTCCATGATGCCCGCCATCACCGTCTATCTATCGTCATCGCCAGGCCTGCCGGCGCACATCGCCGCCATCGAGGCGCTCGGGCGCGAGCTCGCGCGGCGCGAGCTGACGCTGGTCTACGGCGGCGCGCATCGCGGGTTGATGGGGGTGCTCGCGGATACCGCGCTCGCCGCTGGCGGGCGGGTCGTCGGAGTGATCCCGCAGGCGCTGGTCGATTACGAGGTCGCGCATCGCGGGCTGTCCGAGCTTCACGTGGTCGAGAACATGCACCAGCGCAAGGCGATGCTGTTCTCGCTCGCCGACGCGTTCGTGGTGGCACCGGGTGGGCTCGGCACCCTCGAGGAGGCATTCGAGACGCTGGTCGGGGTCCAGCTCGGCTATCACGCCAAGCCGATCGTGTTTCTCGACGTCGATGGGTTCTGGCCGCCGCTCGAGGCGTTCCTCGACCACGCCGTGAGCGTAGGGGTGCTCCTGCCCGACGTTCGCGCGTTGTTTCGCACCGCGCCGTCGGCAGCCGCCGCCCTCGACGCCGTGATACCGTCGTAGGCATGTCCCCGCGCGTGGGCACGATCGCTGCGCTGGTCGCGGCGGCGCTGCTCGCGATCTCGATCGCGACGTCGGCGTGGTGGTCCGGCAGTCCAACGCTGGACGGCAAGCACTACGATCGGAAGACCGCGAACATCGGCCTGATCACGGCGAGCCAGTGCAACTACGACCCGGCGACGGACGTCGAGTCGGAATGTCGCCATCTCAAGGTCGGCGGCCACCTGGCGATCACCAAGTGGGTGCAAGTCGGCCTGACGGGATTGCTCCTCCTGTCGCTTCTGGGCTTCGCGATCAGCCGGAGAAGAGGCTTCGGAAAGCTCGTGATGCTCACCGTCGCCGCGAGCGCGGTGATGTCGGTGGTGCTCCTGGCGCTAGGTCCGAACCTCAAGACCGGCAAAGAAGAGTCGATGCCGATCGGATTCAGCATGGTGCTGTTTTTCTCCGGAACAGCGTTCGCGATCGTCACCGGCATCGTGTCGATGCTGCCGGAACGCAAGCGGCCGTCGTTCCGCCAGCTCCCGTCGCAGCTGCCCGCGCCGCAGCCGGGCTTCGATGTCCAGGCGTTGCTCGCCGAGGATGCGCTTCACCCCGCCAACCTCGGGCCCGAGCCGATGATGGGACGACCGCAGAGTCCGGGCGGGATGTTGCCGGGACCGGCGGGCCCGCTGGTTCCACCGTCGGGCCCGCACGCGTCGCCGCTGTTCCAGAGCGCGCCGCAGCTG
>JACCYD010000487.1 GCA_013696695.1 Deltaproteobacteria bacterium
GCGCGCGCGAGCAGCTGCCGGATCTCGGCCATGTCGGCGCGCTGCGCGGGGCGCATCGGATCACCGATCTCGTCGAGTAGCCGATCGTGCAGGCCGTCGAAGCTGCCCGACGACAACACGCACACGACATCGCCGGGTGCGGCGCTCTCGGCGAGCTGCTTGGTGATGTTCTCGACCTCGGGCGTGTACGCGGCCTTGGTGCCGCGGCGATGCAGATCGAGTGCGAGGCGCTCGGGATCGAAGCGATCGTCCGCAGGGATCTTCGACGGATCGAACAGCCGGCCGACGACCACCTCGTCGGCATGCGCGAACGCCTCGGCGAACTCGTTCTGGAACGTCTTGCGCCGGCTGGTCGCGGAGCGCGGCTCGTAGACGGCGATCAACCGCCGCTTCGGGAAGCGCTTGCGCAGGCCGCGCAGCGTCTCGCGGACCGCCGTCGGGTGATGCCCGTAATCGTCGAGCACGGTGACGCCGCCGGCGATGCCGCGCAGCTCCTGGCGCCGCCGCACGCCCGCGAAGCTCGCGATACCGCGCTGGATCTCGCGCACGGTCAGGCCGCGCGACTTGCACACCGCGATCGCGGACACGCAGTTGCCGACGTTGTGGCGACCGACGAGCAACGTCTCGAAGCGCTCGACGCGCTCGCCGCGGCAGTAGACGTCGAACGCGACGCGGCCGCTCTTGCCGACCTCGCAATCCTTCGCCCACCACGTCGCGCCCGCGGGCGGCACGGCATCGTTATCGTCGAGGACGCAGTACTGCTCCACCGTGCACTGCGCGTGCTTCGCCACCGCGAGCACCTCGGGCGACTCTGCGCACGCGACGAGCAGCCCATCGGCGGGCAGCAGCGCGACCAGCTTCTTGAACACGTCGCGCACGGCGTCGAACGACGGAAAGATGTCGACGTGATCGAGCTCGACGCTGGTCAGGATCGCGGTGCGCGGCTTGTAGTGCGCGAACTTCGGGCCCTTGTCGAAGAACGCGGTGTCGTACTCGTCGCCTTCGATCACGAAGTCGGCGCCGCCGCCGAGCTTGTACCCGTGGCCAAGCCCGACCGGCACGCCGCCGACGAACAGCGATGGATCGCGACCGGCCTGCTCGAGCACGTGCGCGATCAGCGCCGTGGTCGTGGTCTTGCCGTGGGTGCCGCAGACGACGATCGCGTGCTTGTGATCGATCAGCTTGTCGCCGAGCACCGCGGGGAACGACGTCAGCGGGAGGTTGTGCTCGCGCGCCGCGACGACCTCGACGTGGTCCTTGCCGTGGACATTGCCGACCACCACCAGCTCGGGCGCCCAGGCCAGATTTTCGGAGGCGTACGGCATCATCACTGGCACGCCAAGTGCCGCCAGCTGCTCGGACATTGGGGGATAAACCGCCGCATCCGATCCCCGGACGTCATGACCGCTGGCTGCGAGCAACCCCGCCACCGCGCCCATCCCGGTGCCACCAATACCGATCAGGTGAATCTTCATCTCTACCCTGGCCGCCTCGGTCTGCGACCGGGGCGGAACGTATACGTCGGTCCACCAACGGTAAAGCGTTTGGGGACGGTTCGTGGGATAGGCTATCCTTTTGATCCTGCTATGGAAGGTTCGAGTCACGAGCGGCGGCGGCACTTTCGCGGCAAAGCGCGTCCCGGTCGGATCATGCCCGTGCGGTTTCGTGCGGCGGACGCCACCGAGTGGAGCGACGCCGAGACCCGGAACATCGGCGTCGGTGGTGCCTTCATCGTCACGCAAACGATCGCGCCGGTTGGCGCGACGATCACGATCCAGATGACCCTCCCGACTTCCGATCAGACGTTCTCGCTTCCGGCCGTAGTCCGGTGGGCAACTGGCGACGGCATGGGCTTGCAGTTCGTCGGCGTCGATGTCGACGTCTTGCTCGAGCTCAACGATTACTTCGCGACCCTCGTCGGCGGCTGATCAGCGGCGGCCGACGTCGGTCGACTCGAAGATCTTGTCGGCGGAGGAGGGCACGAAGCCGTGGAACAGCTCGCCCGACGGCAGTGGATAGCGCCGCGCGAACTCGTAGTAACAGGACGGCACGCGCTCGCTGCGGTCCGAGAACTCCACCTCGATCGCATCGGCCTTGGTCGATGATTGCTCGAGCCGTTCGGCCGGCGAGCCTTTCACCAGCCCACCGCTGCTGTTGAGCGAGAACCCGTGCTCGACCAGAAACGCGTCGAGGGCCTGGAGATCCGGAAACGTCGATAGCGAGCCGACGTCGACGGTGAAGTGATTGACGCGATACCCGAACGCCGCCAACCACGCTGCATACTCGCTCTCGGCGAGCAGCGTCTCGTACTCCGCGAACGCCAGGTTCCACGGCCGGCCCGCATACGGCAGGTCGGCGCGCTGCGCGAACTCGCCGGGGAGCTGCGCGATCAGGGCGTCGACGATCGCGTGTGCACGCGGCGACAGCTCGGCGAGCACGAGCTCGCTGATGAAGACCTTGGGCAGCTCTGGATCGTCATGCTGCCAGTAGCGCGCGACGAGGTGCTTGTCGGCGAACCGGTAGTGATCGCGCGGACGCCAGCCGAGCTGCTCGAAGGGCCGCGCGAGTGCCGCGATTCCGATCGGGCCACCGTACGTCCGTAGCGCGACGTGATCGTTCCGGATCCGTTCGCCACGCGCGGCGAGCAGGCGATGGATGCGCTCGGCCTGTGGCGTCGAGGCCACGTAGTCGCGCCACAGGGCGCCGAGGAGGGCGGAGGGCGTCACTGCCTGGAGTATGCCAGCCCATGATCAACGTGCCGCGGACGGAAGTGAAATCTCCGGTTGGGGGATTTCTTGGTTGTCCCATTCGCGCTCGATCGAGGCGTGAAGGCGCAGCTCGCCTCGAGTGGTCTTCGCGTCGAGGTACGCGTAGGTGCCCGCGCCCGTGGCAACCGAAAACGCGACAGCAAGGGTGAGGGTGATCCGCATGGTTCCCGAAGGCTATTACGAAGCCTGCCGGCGGGCGGATCGATGACCGTGCAGGTCCGCGGTAACGCTCGCTTAGTTCAGCGTGATCGGGAAGCCGATCTTGGTCTTCGGCTTCCTGGTCTTCGGGAACGTGACCTTGGCCATCGCGTCGTCGATGCACTTGGCCGTCGGCGAGCCGTCGAAGTCGCCCTTCTGCTCGAACTTCTCGACGCTGCCATCGGCGAGGATCGAGATCTCGATCTTCGCCTTGCCCGACATCCGAAACTTCTGGAAGCAGCTACGCGCAGCCGCGACCACCGGCTTCATCGCATCGGACACCATCGATTGCGTCAACGCGTCGGCGCTCGCGTCGGCCGGAATCACGATCCCGCCGGTGGTGGTGCAGGCCTTCTTGTCGGGCTCGACCTGACCCGACGGCACGCTCGACAGCACGATCGATCCGTCGCACGGTTTGACGACGCGCCACGCGAGGATCTCGAGCTGCATGCCATCCTTGCCGCTGACGGCGAACCGGCGCTTCGACGCATCCGGCGCAACCTTCACGAGCAACTGGAACTTCGCGTTCGCGACCGACTTGGACCACGACATCGCCGCGGCTTCATCGGGGAACGGCCGCGCGTTGTCGTACAGCGCGGTGGCGCGGAGCTTGTTGTTCTCCCACTTCGGCGCGCCGGCACCCATCACGTACACCGCGCGTCCGTCGACATCGACGCCGCTGCAGCGCACGCACGCCGACAGCGCGACCGACACCGACTTCTTCGCCCCACTCCACTTACCGATCTCGAGCGCGTCGGAGTCGCCCTCGATCCACAGCGTCGGGCCGATCAACGTCTTGGCCTTGCGGTCGCGAACGAGCCTGCACTGCCGTTGGTGGATGTCGTTGCCCTTGTCGCACGAGGCGGTCATCGCCCACACCAGATCGTCGGTGCGCGCGACGCGGATCGCGTTCTGGGCCTTGGCCTCGAAGGTGTCCTCGGCGAACGCCGGCGATGCCGCGAGCAGCAGTGAAAGGAGGGCTGCCTTCATGATTGGAGCTTGTGGGTCAGGTAGGCCTTGAGACGGAGCTCGGCGTCGGTGGGATCGTTGATCACGATCGGGACGGTCTTCTTGATCTCGTCGTCGAGCTCGACCCACAGCGCCTTGCGAGCCGCTTCATCCTCGTAGAGCTGCGTCGGCGTTCGACCACGCACCGCCTGGTCGCCGAGGTTGCTGACGTACGCCTTGAGCTTGTCGTAGAGCGCGACCCCGAGGAACGCCTCGATCTTCTCGGCCTCGTTCGACATCCGGTCGAGCGCGGCATCGGCGTTGGTGGACACACCACGCTCGTGGCCTTCGGAGAGCTGCGCGCAGACCCGGAGCACCATGACGTCGTCGATGACGCCGATGCCCTCGTTCCAGTCAGGGATCAGGTCCATGCGCGACACCAGGTAGAGGAGCGCGGTGCCCGCCAGCTTCTTCGCGTGAAGGTCGGCTTTCTTCGACTCGAGCAGCGCCTTGAACGCGTCGATGTCGGCGCGGATGGTCTCCGCCCAGCCCTTGAAGACGTCGATATGAGCCACGTGCCCTCCTGGCCGGAACGTACGCCGGGCACGCGGCAATAGGCAACCGACGCTACGGTTTGCAGACCGTGTTTTGAGCGGGCTTGCAGATGCCCTTGTTGTTGCAGCCACTGGGTGTCCCGCCGGTGTCGTCCGGGCACGGATTCGACGCATCGCACGCCTGCGTGCAGACCTGGAACCCGTCGCCCTGGAACAGCTTGCAGTTCGCGGAATCGCAATCGCCGTTGACGTTGCAG